>JAGSGK010000067.1 GCA_023955215.1 Paracoccaceae bacterium | reverse complement strand
TGTCGGTTGTGTCCACTCCTCGATGGTCGAACGCGGTTGCAGCGAAAGGACGGTTTGAATATCAGGCCTCAGACTGGCTTTCAATGGCCGGTCTGGCGACATTGGCCGCAACGCAGCGATGAACGTGCCGCGCCTGCGAACGAATGCTGCGCCAGCGAAGCCCGAAAAGTGAATGACCGGAAAGTCCGCTTAGCGCTCATTGGTGCGGAACGCAGCGAACGGCCGGTTTGAGCCCAAAGTGTGAATTCGTTTTTCGTGCTGCGCGTGCAGGCAGCGTGGATTATGCTGTAACTGCTACATTCCGTTGTCCAACGCATCACTACAATCAGCCATTCCGACAATTTTCAGCGAAGGAACGAGGGCCAACGATCAAGTTGCAACAAAGTCGCGATGAAGAGTCTCTGCAGAATGACCGCTTTCGACTACAAATTGCTAACGTCCAAGTCCCCGAATAGTTGCGTGAAGGTATCGGCGACATGCCAAGCCCAACATCTTTTGCCGGCGATACAAGTGTCACGTTACCGCAAGCCAAATTTGGCTAGCAGATTGGTTGAGCCGGTTTTGGCAACAGTGGCTGGTAATTTAGAACGGTGATTTTGATCTGTCCGACGATACCATCGCTACTGTTTTTTGCTTGTACGCCACACTGCTAGATAGTGGTCCACGCTCGTTCATCAACACACCAGCCGCATTTGTTGAATGGGCAAGGCAGTTGCGCGGACCATTTCCTGATGCCTCTTTCGAAACGACAATCGGTCCGATCGTGCAAGAATTAAGGCAGGGGCATTTTGAAGTGGTTGGGTATTGGTGCCCAACGGCGCCGAATCTCCCTTGGGGAACCACTTGATCAAGTTGGCACCAGAAAAAATCGGATCACTGTACTAATTGCCGTCACCGTCAGAACACCAGCCCACCAATAACTGACAAACCAGAATAGACGACCGACGCGTTCTGATCTCATCAGTGATATCCTTCTTCGGGATCAACTTTGCCTCGGAAAACCCAATAGGCGTATCCAGTGTAAGCAAGAATCATCGGCATACAAACGCCAGCGCCCCAAAGCAGGAACTTTAGCGAACTTTCAGGCGCTGCCGCTTCATGGATAGACAAAGCACCTGGTACGATGTCTGGATAAAAGCTGAGGCCCAAACCAACGAATGTAAGCACAAACATCCCTAACGTCGCAAAGAACGGAATTACGTCGTTGCTTTGTTTCAGCGCCGACCAAAACAGGTAGGTGCATGAGGCCAATAGCAGTGGCACCAAGGCAGAGAAAAACGCAGTCGGCCATCTGAACCAGCGATCAAAGTATTGATCATCAATAAACGGCGTCCAAAGCGACACCAGAGCGATCGAAAACAGAAGTGAAAAGACAAGAGGTTTCGCGAGACCGCGCGCTTTTTCACGTAATTTTCCTGTGGTTTTCATATTAAGCCAGGTAGCCCCAAGCGCTGCGTAACCGATCACAACCGCAAGGCCGGTAATCATCGTAAAAGGCGTCAGCCAGTCCCACCAGCCGCCAGCGTAACTGCGGTTCTCTATCTCAATACCTTGCACCAATGCGCCCAGAGTGATGCCCTGCATAAAGGCGGCAAGGGTTGATCCGATCCAGAAGGCATTATCCCAGAATTTCGACCCTGGCAATGTTCGCCAGCGGAACTCAAATGCGACACCACGAAAGACCAATCCAATCAGCATCAAGATGATCGGAAGGTAGAGAGCCGGTAGCACTGTCGCATAGGCCACAGGAAAGACAGCCATCAATCCGCCACCGCCAAGAACCAGCCACGTTTCGTTTCCGTCCCAGACCGGGGCAATAGAGTTTGTCATGATATCGCGGTCTGCCCGCTCGCGGAAGGCGGGAAACAATATGCCAACGCCAAGATCAAAACCGTCCAAAACAACATAGGACAAGACAGAGAATGCAATAATTGCAGCCCACAGAGAGGGTAGATCAAATGTCATGATTATGTCTCCGACGATGTAGAGGTTGGACGCTGATGCCTAAGGTTGGTTTGGATCGGCGCAACGAAGGACAAAGCCTGAATGTTAATCGAAGGTGTTCGACCCATAAGTCTCACGAGATACACGGCGCCCGAACCGAACACGAAGAAATACACAACGATGAATACGACCAAGGACGTTGCAACCGCAGGAGCATCGACCGGTGACAAGCTATCGGACGTTCTAAGGACGCCATAAACAGTCCAGGGCTGACGACCGACCTCGGTTGTGAACCAACCTGCGAGCACAGCGACATACCCCGATGGTCCCATAAGGATCGCTGCGCGGAGCAGCCAAATGCTCTCAAACAATTTGCCGCGAAGTCGGGCGATACCGGACCAAAGGCCAACGACCAGCATCGCCATGCCGATGGCAATCATAATCCGGAAGGCAAAAAACGGGATCACGGCGGGTGGCCGTTCGTCTTTGGGCCATTCTTTGAGACCAAGGACTTCACCGTCCGCATGGTGTGTCAGGATGAGCGACCCGAGCTTTGGAATCTGGATTGCATATTTTGTGCGCTCCTCCTCTTCATAGGGAATACCAAATAGGATTAAGGGCGCGCCTTGGTGGGTCTCAAAATGGCCTTCCATTGCGGCAATCTTCGCAGGCTGATGTTCAAGAGTGTTCAAGCCATGAAGATCACCAACGAATATCTGGATTGGCGTCACAATGAACGCCATCCACATCGCCATCGAAAACATGATCCGGGCCATCCGGTTTTTGCGGTCGCGCAGAAGATGCCACGCCCCGACTGCCCCAACGGTGAATGCGGTAGTCAGAAATGCGGCCAGCACGACGTGGGTCAACCGGTAGGGAAACGACGGGTTAAAGACAATCTGCCACCAATCCTCCGGTACGAAATTGCCATTAACATCAATACTGTAGCCTGCAGGTGTGTGCATCCAACTGTTGGCAGAGGTAATCCAGGTCGCCGAAATCAGCGTCCCGATGGCGACCATGGCCACCGCAAACATATGGAGTTTGTCGCCGACACGCTTACGCCCAAACAATGCGATACCGAGAAAGCCCGCCTCTAAGAAGAAAGCCGTCAGGACTTCATACCCCATCAAAGGACCGACTATGGCGCCTGCCTTATCCGAGAACTGAGCCCAGTTCGTTCCAAACTGGTAGCTCATAACAATGCCCGACACGACGCCCATGCCGAAGGTCACAGCGAAAATTGTTTTCCAATATTCAAAGAGCCGAAGATAAGCTTCGTCGCGCGTACGAAGCCAAAGACCATTCAATACAGCGAGGTAGCTCGCAGTTCCAATAGAGAATGCGGGAAAAATAAAGTGAAAAGACACTGTAAACGCAAACTGAATGCGTGCCAACATCTCGGCCGAGAGATCAAAATTCATTATTTTAGCTTTCGTGCAGCGCTCTAGGCCGCCAAGTGGACATAGGACCAACCAAGCTTTGAGCGGACATCTTTGAGCGCATTGACCAATTTAGTCATATCTTCTGCGCTGTGATCCGGAGTCGGTGTGATCCGCAGCCTCTCTGTCCCACGCGGTACGGTGGGATAGTTGATTGGCTGCACATAAATCTGATGATCGAGAAGCAGTATCTCGCTCGCTTGGCGGCAAAGATGTGCGTCCCCGATCATCAACGGAATAATGTGGCTAGGCGCGTCAATAAATTGCAGGTCGGCCTCACTCAGAAGCTGCTTGAGCATCTTAACATTAGCCTGCTGTTTGAGACGCCGATCTGGATTGCTCTTGAGATGCTTTACCGCCGCAAGCGCACCCGCCGCTAGGTGCGGGCACACCGAGGTGCTAAAAATGAAGCTGGCTGAATAACTCCGAACCACGTCGATCAAGAGCTCTGGCCCAGTGACATAGCCCCCCATAACACCAAATGCTTTCGCCAGAGTGCCCTCAATGACGGTGACACGCTCCGCTAACCCTTGTTGCTCAGAGACGCCCCCGCCGTTCGGGCCGTACATACCGACTGCGTGGACTTCGTCCAAGTAAGTCATGGCACCAAATTCATCGGCAAGATCGCAGATCACCTTGATAGGTGCGACATCGCCATCCATGCTATAAACGCTCTCGAAAGCAATGATTTTCGGACGAGCAGGATCGATGCTTTTCAAAAGCTCCCGAAGATGTGCTGTGTCGTTGTGGCGGAAAATAAACCGCTCCGCGCCGGAGCGAATGATACCTTCAATCATCGAATTATGGTTCATTGCGTCCGAAAAAATTGCGCAATCTGGCAGCACCTTGCCAAGCGTTCCTAATGCGGCAAGATTTGAAACCCAGCCAGAAGTAAAAACAAGCGCCTTTTCTTTGCCGTGCAGGTTCGCAAGTTCTGCCTCGAGGGCGACATGGTGATGGTTGGTTCCCGAAATATTTCGTGTTCCACCCGTGCCAGCACCTTCCCGGGCGATTGCATCATGCATGGCTGCCAAAACATCTTCATGATGCCCCATACCGAGATAATCATTGCTGCACCAAACTGTCACATCTTGCTTTCCGCCGCCGGGCTTGTGCCAAATTGCTTTCGGGAATTCCCCGACAACCCGCTCCAGTTCAACAAATGTACGGTAGCGTCCCTCCAGTTTTAGATCGTGGAGAAGAGAAACAAATTTATTGCTGTAGTCCATTGAGGTACACCTTTTTTGACGCAACACTGAGCCGACTAAATAGCGATTGCTTTTGCAATCATTATACATACAAGATAGATACAATGTGTGAGGATTAAAAACAATGCCCAACGATGCGCAAAATGTCACATGGGTTCCGACTGTAAAAAAGACGGACGGACCAATGTATCTATCCATCGCAGACGCGATTGAAGGTGATATTCAGGCCGGCGTCCTCAAGCCCGGACAACGATTGCCGCCACAAAGGGCATTGGCGACCGCGCTGAATATTGACTTTACAACGGTCAGTCGGGCCTACGCCGCGGCTGGGAAAAAAGGCCTCGTAGAGGGGCGTGTTGGGCAGGGCACTTACGTAAAGGACCTGCAACAGGAACGCGTCGCCCAGACGACGGCTAAAAAAGATCAACCCGTTGACATGAGTATGAACATGCCACCGCGCTTTGAAAACGAGGTCTTGTTCCGAAAAATGTGGGATGGGTTTCAAGATCTTGGTGCCGATCAAGGCGAAAACTTTTTGATGCGGTATCAAAGACCTGGTGGCAGCGCTGCAGATTGCGACGCCGGACAAAGATGGCTCCATGACAGCTTTGGCCTTTCCCAGGCCGGCGAAGTTGTTCTGTGCAATGGCGTCCAAGGTGCTGTGTTGTCGATCGCATCTTTGATTTTAAAACCGGGCGATACCGTGTGTTGTGAAGAATTGACCTATCCAGGCTTTCTGGCAGTCGCAAAGTATCTCGATCTGAAAGTGGTATCGATCGCCATGGACGATGGAGGTCTCGACCCAGACGCCCTTGCTAAAGTTTGCAAGGAACATCAACCCGTTGCACTTTACACGACCCCGACGCTGCACAATCCGACAGCAACAACACTGTCATCGGATAGGCGAAGCAACATTTCTGAGATTGCTCGAATATACAATCTGACCATTATTGAAGATAATGCTTATGGTGCCCTTGCAACCGATGCCCCTCCTCCTCTCGCCCACTTCGCGCCTGAGCTGACATGGCACGTCGCATCGACGTCCAAATGTCTCGCGCCCTCACTGAGAGTTTGCTTTGTTTTACCTCCAGAAGGTGTCGGAACCGAAGGGATCAGGCGGGCAATCAGCGCGAATGGCGGCATCGTCTCGCCAATTTCCGCCGGACTTGCGACAACTTGGATCAATTCAGGACTTGCACCAAAAATTACCTCAGCAATCCGCACCGAGACACAAAGAAGGCAAGAAACTTTCCGCGATGTTTTACCCAGCGCTACGGTCCAGAAAGATGCCTTTCACATATGGCTACCTATCCCCAAAGAACAATCGGCAACTGAGCTCCTCTTGGGCCTCCGAGGCATCGGGATCGGGTTGGTGCCCGGGCGCGCCTTTGCAGTCGGCAACCCACCAAACGCAATACGCGTTGCCTTAGGATCAGCCGATAACCTGAAAGAACTACGTGCCGATTTGCGCAGTTTGGCCGACGCCCTCGACAACCCCCAAGAGAGTTCTTGGATGGTCGTGTGACGCAGAAAGAAGAAACGGTAGGGACGCGAAGACGCGGAACACCAGTTGGCTGTTTTTCAAGTCTACGATACCTGTCCTTAGAAGCTACCCCAAAGACTGTTTGCGGTATCGTTGGGGTCGCGCCCAGACTTCCCGCTGGAACGCCCGTAAACATTGCATGGCTTGATGGAAGCACTTCCGACGATCGCCTCACCGTTGCGCACCAGTTGAGAAACAGCGGCCTCTCTCCTGTTCCTATCATCTCAGCGCGCAGGGTTACCTCAAAGGCAGATCTGTTTGCGATCACTGAACACTTGGTTAGCGAGGTCGCGCCAACGCAGTATATGGTTGTCGGAGGAGATCCTCGGGATTCCGCTGGCCCCTTCGATACGGCTGCAGATCTCTTTTCGTCGGATTGGCTCGATGTCTTTGGGATCGATCACGTTGTTTTACCCGGCTTCCCTGAGGGCAATCGTGCCGCCCCGAAAGTGGACAGCGCAGCCGCCTTGTTCGACAAGTTATCGGTGTTGAAGCGTCGTGGATGCAACGTCGAAATTACCACGCAACTGGCCATGGATTCTGACAAGATTCTCGGATGGATCAAACGACTCCGAGACCACGGGTTTTCTGATCTGGTCCGGATAGGTCTTGTTGGGCCGGCACCTCTTGTGACAGTCAAACGATACTTGAATCTATTCGATCTTGATGCTGCGCGCCTTGAAGAGGCCTCTGAAGATGGCGCAGGAACCGTTCAGTTTTCGCCCCTCTTTAAGGCATTGGAAGATGGCTTTGCTGCGGCTGGAGCTGGAAAAGTGGGCGTACACCTTTATCCATTTGGAGGTGCTAATTCCGCATTGGATTGGTTTTCTGCGGTCACCGAACGCGGAGACGGAAATCAAGAGGTTCGCTGA
The DNA here is from genome assembly GCA_023955215.1 of Paracoccaceae bacterium. Classification (GTDB taxonomy): domain Bacteria; phylum Pseudomonadota; class Alphaproteobacteria; order Rhodobacterales; family Rhodobacteraceae; genus Ascidiaceihabitans. Next base: position 4,317 of record JAGSGK010000067.1, on the reverse strand, counting down.
AAGACCTATAAGGTTTCTGGCGTTATGCGCTTTGCCAAAGGGTTCCCAAGCAACAACAATCCCGACATCGCGATGAGAGCAGCGCCAAGCAACGTCTGGAAACCTATTTGTTCGCCAAAGACAGTGACGCCGAGCAGTATGCCAAAAACCAGCCGGAAGTAGCGAAATGGAGCAACCGCAGAGACGTCTCCGGTGCGCATCGCTTTCATTAGACCCGCATATGCCACAGCGCCAAAACAGATTGCGGCACACAAATAGAGCGCGTCATCCGGGCCCATTGATTGGAAACTGCGACCTTCCCAGAGGGCAAAAGCCAACCCGACGACTGCCACTGTCAGAAAGCCCAAAAACCCTAGGTGCGCGATGGAAAGTGATTTCGGCGCAACGCGACTGGTCAAATCCCTGCCAGCAAATCCTAACATTCCGAAAAACGCCAAAAGAGAGGTCCAAGAAATACCGTCAATTGTAGGTCCCAAAACCACGACAACACCAACCGCACCTACAAAAAGAGCGACACAATTTTTAACGGACGGTCGCTCGCCCAGCACGAGCCACGCAGACCCGACGACAACCACCGGTGTTGCCTGCAAGATAATAGTAGCTGTAGACAAAGCGCCAAGCGCAACTGCCAAAACAAAGAACAGCCGCCCGCAGGCTTCAAAAGCGGCACGTAGCACCATAATGCGTGTCAGCATATCCGCGCAGAGGATCGTCTTGCCTTGAGATTTCAACACCAACGCAAACATGAGTGCGCCACCACTACCAAAGATCATCATGATCTGACCGATCGGCAGCGACGCAGCGCTTGCCTTGACCAAGGCGTCTTCGACAGCAAAGGCCGCCATAGCCAAGACCATCCAGAAACTGCCAACGTAGTTAGGAGGCCATGATGAAGGCTTTAACAATATCATTACTTTTCCCAGAAACAGCTTCTAAGTGGCGTCAAAACCCATGGAGCCCCTTGGCCCACTGGAAACCGATCATAGCGCCTTTGATTCGCGGCAATAACAAAAGGGACAGAGCAATGGCGCCTGCGGACACAGTCGAGGCCATAACGAGTGGGGAAGGCTCCCAAGTCGACCATATGAAATGCATTGCAAAGCCAACAAGATGGCAGACAATGAGAATTGTAAAATATGCTGGACCATCGTCTGCGCGGGCATGTGTCAAATCGAGATAACAAGCCTCACAGCATTTATTGACCTTGAGGTATCGATGCAGAACGCGCCCCTTGCCACATCTGGGGCACTTTAAACCAGCCCCCCGCCGCACGGCTAAACGGAGATCACGCTCCCCGGCATTTTCCACAACAGTGCTCACCGCTTATCTCCCAGTATGGTTTAGGTGTATTCAATATGCATACATATTTTAAATGTGATACGCAACAATTAGAATAACATGTATATAATTGCATAACAGAGGCGGCCCATCTTGAAGAATGTACTTGATATTGGCAGCGATACGCATTGCTTGATTTGCACAAGCCATCATGATCTCGATTCGACAATATCGCGTGATTCTTATGGTCTAAAATTCACATAAGTGTAGCAACGTTGGCAATGATTCAGTCCTTCGTCACTTAGAGTTCAAACATTTAGTCTACTAGATACGCTTACTTGAGCAGGTTGCATGTTGACATTTCTCAGGCATTTTTTGTATGCATGAATTGATTGCAGATTGTTTAAATTTGATTGAAAGTTTCAACCGTAAAGGCAACCGACATGGCAACGACTTCCGAAACGACAGAGATCCATGCAGCCAAAATGACCGCTTTCTTGGCACACCCACTCATCGCTATATTGAGGAAACTTGATTTCGACGACGCGGTGCCAACAGCCGATATCCTATTCGAATCCGGTTTTAGCGCCCTTGAAATTCCGCTTACCTCGGACCGGGCGCTCGAAAGTATCGAAAACGTGGCCAAACGCTTCGGCGAACGGGGTTTGGTCGGCGGCGGTACAGTGTTGACCGTTCAGGACGTTATTGATGTCTCTAATGCCGGAGGAGACCTCATCGTTTCTCCGAACGTAAATAAAGATGTCATAGAAGCTGCCCGCGCCCGGGACATGATTTGCTTTCCCGGCGTGAGCACACCTAGCGAAGGGTTTGCAGCCCTATCACATGGAGCAAGCGGTTTGAAGATATTTCCTGCGGAAGCCATTTCTCCGAACGTGATAAGGGCTTGGCGCGCCGTATTCAGTGACGATATAGCTCTTCTTCCGACGGGCGGCATTACGCCCGAGAGCATGAGCGAATGGGTAGATGCCGGCGCAACTGGTTTTGGTATTGGCGGGGCGTTGTTCAAGCCAAACAAATCAATGCAAGAGATTGGTCATTCTGCACTCGAATTTGTGAAGGAATGGACAGTGATCTCTGACTAGGTCTGTTGCAGGCCACTGGCCCTACAAGTGGTCCTCATGGCCCAGCTGGAAAAGTCGAATACACACTCATCGCTGGCTTTGGTCGCCCAGAGTTAATGTAAAGTGCCCAACGACTGTGAAAAGCCTGATCGTCATCAAGTATTCACATCATGCCCCATGGGTGCTGACGTCAAGCATGGGTCCTGCCACGTTTTAGTTCCGGTCACTTTCGAGCAACGTTTGCTATGAAGGAGGTATGGAGTGGCAAAGAGATAGCCATAAATAAGCAATGGGAACCTCCCACCCAACAAAACAATCACCCTAAAGGAAAATGAAATGAAAATTGGCACGCCAATTCCAAACGTAATTTTTAAAACCCGCCTGCGCGACGAAGCCATCGGCGGCGAAAACCCCTATCGCTGGTGCGATCAAACCTCCAAGGACGTTTTCGCGGGCAAACGTGCGTTGGTTATCGGCTTGCCGGGCGCTTTTACGCCAACATGTTCTAACCGCCAGTTGCCCGCTTTTGATGAGATGGCGGATGTCTTCAAGGATCAGGGAATCGGCACAATTTATTGCGTATCCGTCAACGATGCTTTCGTGATGAAGCAGTGGGCGGATCATTTGGGCCTGGCGAACATCAAGATGATACCGGACGGTTCCGGCGACTTTACCCGCCGCCTCGGCATGTTGGTTCGTAAAGACAATCTGGGATTTGGCCTGCGCTCGTGGCGCTATGCAGCGGTTGTTCAAGACGGCATCATCGAAGGCTGGTTTGAAGAAGACGGTATTTGTGACAACGCGCCCGGCGACCCCTATGAAGCTTCCACACCAGATGCGGTCTTGCAATGGTTGCGCGAAGGCAGTGCTGAAATAGCAGCCTGATAATGCCAATTGTCAGGAACATTCTGACACAAGCCGGGTTCCGACCGACATGACAGCGCACCGCCATCGGCGAAGTCTTGTGGTCTGGCCCTGGTTCGCGTCATATTGAGGCGGCAGCACTACACGCCAGCTTGACAAACGAAGCCGTGAACATTTCGCTGGCGACAGTCTATAATACCCTGCGTGACTTTGAGCGTGCAGGATCGATCCGTAGAACAGCGGTTGCGTCCGAACGCGTTTGGTTTGACACAGACACGGGTGATCACCAACATTTCTACATTGAGGCCGAAAGCCGCCTGATTGACTTACCAAGTGGCTGGCAGCCGCACTACCCAATGCCATCACCGCCAGACGGCTATCGTATTACCCGAATTGATACAGTTGTCCACTGGGAGCCATTATTCTGAGGTACCCCTAGCCCTCCACCACATCGAGGTTAATTGCGGCAGGTGTGAATGCAAAATTCGGCGTCAGGATTTGCACGTTGTAGCCATCCATCGCATCTGGGTACGCGAGGTGCGTCACACTTGGGATTGGGTCTACTGGCCGTACGGGATGGTCATGCTCTGCACCTTCACTAGCCATTGCGGACACATCATGATCCAGGTCAGATATGTCCATTTGCGCATGCTTCGAATACATCGGCACAGCAATCGCGAGCACGACTGCCATGCCAAGGCTTACGATTTCCAAAACCAGTTTGTTCATAGTGGTCCTAATTGGGGTGGCTCTGATATGATGGTCATAAGCGCATCCCTCTTGGGCCAATTGAAGAGGTTGTTGCTGCGCCTTGGCAGATTGGTGCCAAACGGAAACGCATCTCGTGAAAGCGGCCTTTGGGACAACCGTAGCGAAAGAGCGGTTTGAATTAGGCACCCAAAACAGGTACGCAATGACCGCTTCTGCGACATCGGCCACGACGCAGCAACAACTGTGCTGCACCTGCGAGCGAATGCTGCGCCCGCCATAGCTGCGTGAGCAAAAGGCCGCTTCGTCCGCTCAGCGGTCATCTGGACATCCTGAAATGCTGCAGTGTCGACCAAGGTCCACTATGCGGGCTGCGGCAGCAGCA
>JAGSGK010000172.1 GCA_023955215.1 Paracoccaceae bacterium | reverse complement strand
TGCGTGTGCATCTTCCAAGACGTGGTTGTCAGGTGCGATATAAAGCGCGCCTTCACCCGGTTTGCCTGTAAACACGTAGTGATGTTTGGCTTTCTTGCCCTCATCTTTCGCGTGGTCATCGGCTTTTGTATCACCGTGATCATCCGTTTTAGTCTCACCGTGATCGTCACCGTGCGCACCCTCTTCAGCATATGGAATGCCGTAGAACGTTGCGACTTGATCAGCATGACCAAAGAACGGTTTAAACCAAAGCATACCAGCAAAGATCGCACCGAGGCTTAGAACCCCTAGTGGAATCAGCATAACCATCGGGCTTTCATGCGCGTGATCATGGGTGTGCTTGTCACCGCGTGCTTCGCCGTAGAATGTCATGAACATAAGACGCCATGAGTAGAACGACGTCATTGCTGCAGCAATCACAAGCATCCAGAACCCGTAGGATGAGCCGCCAGCAAAGGCACTTTCGATGATCGCGTCTTTAGACACAAAGCCCGCAAAACCAATTGGAAAACCGAACATGTCGTAGCTGAATGGGATACCAACGCCGGTAATCGCCAAGGTGCCCAACATCATTGCGCGGAAGGTCCACGGGATCTTCTTACGCAATGCGCCGTAGTTGTTCATGTCTTGCTCGTGGTGCATCGCGTGGATGACCGAACCCGCACCCAGGAACAACATCGCTTTGAAGAAAGCGTGTGTGAAAAGGTGGAACATCGCGGCAGAATACATCCCAACACCAACGGCCACGAACATATAGCCCAGCTGTGAACAGGTTGAATATGCAATAACGCGTTTGATGTCCGTTTGAACCAAACCAACGGTCGCCGCGAAGAATGCTGTTGTTGCACCCAATACCGTGATGAACATTGTCGCTTGTGGTGCGAACTCCAACAATGGGGACATACGGCACATCAAGAAGACGCCGGCAGTAACCATTGTCGCTGCGTGGATCAGGGCAGACACAGGTGTCGGGCCTTCCATCGCGTCTGGCAACCAAGTGTGTAAGATCAATTGTGCAGACTTGCCCATCGCACCGATGAACAAAAGGATGGCGAGCAAGTTTGCCGCGTTCCAATCAGCCCACAGGAACGTAATGCTCATTTCAGCCAAAGCTGGCATAGTCGCAAAGATGTCATCGAACTTAACCGAGTCCGTCAGCATATAGATGCCGAAGATACCAAGTGCGAAACCAAAGTCACCAATACGGTTTACAACAAACGCTTTGATCGCAGCCGCATTCGCGGAAGGCTTACGGTAGTAAAAGCCAATCAAAAGGTAGGATGCGACGCCAACGCCTTCCCAACCAAAGAACATTTGGATCAAGTTGTCAGAAGTCACCAACATCAACATCGCGAAGGTAAAGAACGACAGGTACGCGAAAAAACGCGGCTTGTAGCTCTCGCCGTCTTTCCACTGTGGATCATCCGCCATATAGCCAAATGAATACAGGTGTACCAAGCTGGAGACCGATGTGATCACGACCAGCATGATCGCTGTCAGGCGATCCAAACGAATGGCCCAATCGGTGCTAAGTGATCCACTTTCGATCCAGCGAAGGATATGAATTTGCTCTGTAACACCATCAAAAGAAAGGAAGATGATCCAAGATAGGAACGCTGCTAGGAAAAGAAATCCTGTCGCAATCCACTGCGCAGCCGTTTCACCGACAAAGCGCCAGCCAAAACCACACAGAAGTGAACCGATAAGCGGGGCAAAGAGTACTGTTAGTTCCATGCTCTTAACCCTTCATCACGTTTACGTCTTCAACAGCGATCGTGCCACGATTGCGGAAGAAGCATACAAGGATCGCAAGGCCAATCGCGGCCTCAGCGGCGGCAACCGTCAGGACGAACAAGGTAAAGACCTGCCCGACAAGATCACCAAGGAATGATGAGAAGGCCACCAAATTGATGTTCACCGCCAAAAGCATCAATTCGATACTCATCAGCAGAATGATCACATTCTTGCGGTTCAGAAACAGGCCAAAGATGCCGATAACAAATAGCGTCGCCGCCACTGTTAGATAATGTTCTAGTCCGATCATTTCAGTCCCTCGGTCATCGTTGGTCTCAACTTTTCATTCATGGCAGCGTCACGTTACTGCCGGTCGTCTATTCATTTGGTCAATCAGCGCAGGCTTATAGCCCCTGCCCTGATTTCACGTTCTTCAGTTCCATCGTCTTGGCAGGATCACGCATCATCTGCGTGATAACATCCTGACGTTTCACATCTGTACGATGGCGCAGCGTCAAAACAATCGCACCAATCATCGCAACCAACAGAATCAAGCCTGAAAGTTGGAACAGAAGGAAATACTGATCATAAATGATCAGGCCCAATGCTTCGGTGTTATGTCGATCTGTTGGGGTCACTTGCGCCAGCATGCTTTCAGCCGCTGCGTTGCTTTCCCATGCGCCAAAAGCCATGACGAACTGCATCAGAATGATCAAAGCGATCAACAACGCCAATGGCATGTATTTCGCCATTTCTGCTTTGAGTTCGGCAAAGTCGATGTCGAGCATCATAACAACAAACAAGAACAATACTGCCACCGCGCCAACGTAGACGATGATCAACAACATCGCGACGAATTCAGCGCCAAGCAGTACAAACAGGCCAGCTGCACTTAGGAATGACAGGATCAACCAAAGCACAGAGTGCACTGGATTGCGGCTTACTACTGTAAAGAAACCGCCTGCAATCACGCTGATTGCAAAGAGGTAAAAGGCAAATGCCATCATGTTTCACAGTCCTTCTTGTCGTCAAAAGAGATGTAGCAATAGTTCATCGGTACGGTGCATCCAGCTCGAGGTTACGGGCAATCTCACCTTCCCAACGGTCACCATTCGAAAGAAGCTTGTCTTTGTCGTAAAACAGCTCTTCACGGGTCTCAGTTGAGAATTCAAAATTTGGGCCTTCAACAATCGCATCCACTGGGCAGGCTTCCTGACAGAAACCGCAATAGATGCACTTGGTCATATCGATATCGTAGCGCGTTGTACGGCGCGAGCCATCTTCACGTGGTTCCGCATCGATAGTGATCGCTTGAGCCGGACAAACCGCTTCGCACAATTTACATGCGATGCAGCGTTCTTCACCATTGGGATAACGGCGCAATGCGTGCTCACCACGAAAACGTGGGGACAATGGGCCCTTCTCGTGCGGATAGTTCAGCGTTGCTTTAGGGGCGAAGAAGTACTTCATACCCAACTTAAAGCCCTGCCAAACGTCTTGCAGCAGGAAATACTTGACCGCGCGTGTGTAGTCGATCTGTGTCATAATTAACCTCCTACAGTCCAACGGGCGTAAATGCCCCAGAACCAGCCAAACTTAGCAGCGAATGCTACGAATACGACCCAAATCAATGAGAATGGTAGGAACACTTTCCAACCAAGACGCATCAATTGGTCATAGCGATAGCGAGGCGTGATTGCCTTCACCATTGCAAAGAAGAAGAACACGAAGCCGATTTTGGCAATCATCCAGAAAATGCCGTCTGGCAAACCTGGAATTGGTGACAACCAACCACCGAAGAACATCAACGTGATCAAAGCACACATCAGAACAACAGCAACCAATTCGCCGATCATGAACAACAAGAACGGTGTTGATGAATATTCGACTTGGAAACCTGCAACCAATTCTGATTCCGCTTCGGGAAGGTCGAATGGTGGGCGGTTTGTCTCAGCCAAAGCACTGATAAAGAACAAGATCAGCATCGGGAAGTGCGGCAACCAGAACCAGTTGAACAAACCATAACTACCGGACTGTGCTTCAACGATTGCGCTGAAGTTCATGGAACCAGAAGAAATGATAATGCCAACGATGATGAGGCCGATAGACACCTCATATGAAATCATTTGCGCAGCAGAGCGAAGCGATCCTAGGAACGGGTATTTGGAGTTAGACGCCCAACCACCCATGATCACACCGTAAACTTCTAACGATGAAACCGCGAATACATACAAGATCGCCACATTAATGTTGGACAGAACCCAACCATCGTTGAACGGGATAACGGCCCAAGCAATCAAGGACATCACCAGGGTTACCATCGGGGCCATAAAGAACACGGCCTTGTCGGCACCCGCAGGGACGATAATTTCTTTGACGATGTATTTGCCAAAGTCCGCAAAGCTTTGCAGCAGACCAAAGGCACCAACCACGTTGGGTCCACGGCGCATTTGCACAGCAGCCCAAACCTTACGGTCAGCATACATTAGAAACGCCAATGCGATCAGCAATGGCACGACAACCAGTAGAATCTGCCCGATAATCAGCAGCAACATTCCAAGGTTTGTATTAAAAAAGAAATCAGCCATAGGTCCTCACACCGTCGGTATACCCTTCTCCACGCAAGCGGCAGTCACGACTTCAGCGTCGATCGTGCGCGATCCGCGCGGCAAGGCAGGCGAGATGGTGTAAACAGCATCTGCCGACCACACGCCACCCTCTTCGTTCACATTTGTACGTACATGACGTGCAAAACCCCATCCGCGTATCAGCGTATACTGTGCCGCAGCACATTCCGCATAGTTTGATACATCTTCAGACGTTATTGCGTTGGTCATCTGCACTTTAAATTGCACCAACTCTTGGTCCAATAGCGCGGTTTCCACCCCCAAATATTCGGGGATGAATTGCTCAGCCGTCGGAACGGCAGGCTCACATGCGGCCAGAGGCATCATTGTTATGAGCACCCAAGCCTTCATTCTGCTGCCATTGCTCCATCGCGACGTGCTTTTGCACCCGCGCTTAGCTCTGCCATCAACTCACTTGCACGTGCAATTGGGTTGGTAAGGTAGAAGTCTGCCACAGCATTACGGAAGTCCGCTTTGCCTAGCTTGCCAGCTTTCTCAGCGTTCCACTCGTTTTCAGCAACAACATCAATGTCGCCAAGATGTGGAACGGCTTCAACCAATGCCGTGCGCAACTGCGCAATGCTGTCGAATGGAAGCGTTGCATCAAGTTCAGCACTCAATGCGCGCAAGATCGCCCAGTTTTCTTTGGCTTCACCGGGGGCAAAGCCCGCGCGTTGTGCCAATTGTGGACGGCCCTCAGTATTAACGAACAAACCTGCTTCTTCCGTATAGGCCGCACCAGGTAGAATAATCTCAGCGCGATGTGCACCGCGATCGCCGTGGCTACCTTGATAGATAACAAAAGGACCCGCTTCAATTTCGACTTCATCCGAACCAAGGTTATAAATAACCTCTGCCGCAGAGACACCGTCCATCGCATCATCATTGGTTGCGCCAATGTCCATCGCGCCAACACGACCTGCAGCCGTGTGAAGAACCATGAATTTAGCCTGCATCGTTTCGGCCAACTTCATCGCTGTCCCAAGAACGGCAGCGCCATCAGCTTCAGTCAAAGCGCCCTGACCTACGATCACGATGTTTTCTTGACCGTTCGTCGCAGAGTGATCCGCTGCAACCAATTTGGCCAAGGCATCGCGGCCCGTACCCAAGTGAATGCTCTCATATGTGAGATCAATGTTTTCGCCAATGACGGAAACATTCGCGCCTTGTGTCCAAGCTTTGCGAATGCGTGCATTCAACACTGGGGACTCAAGTACTGGGTTCGTGCCGATCAAAACAATGTTTTGCACCGTATCGATATCTTCAATCGATGCAGTACCGACATAGCCAGAGCGATTGCCAGCAGGCAGCTTCGCGCCGTCTGTACGACATTCAACAACACCGCCCTGCCCCTCGATCAAAGTTTTCAAAGCGTAGGCCGCTTCGACAGAAACCAGATCACCAATAAGACCGGCAAGTTTCTTACCCTTCATCGCAGATGCAACAGCGCTTAGCGCTTCAGGCCAGCTTGCTTTACGCAGCTTTCCGTTTTCACGAATGTATGGTGTGTCCAAACGCTGGCGACGCAAACCGTCCCAAACGAAACGGGTTTTGTCAGAAATCCATTCTTCGTTCACACCGTCGTGGTTCAACGGCATAAAGCGCATAACTTCACGGCCTTTGGTATCAACACGAATGTTGGATCCAAGTGCGTCCATCACGTCGATTGATTCTGTTTTGGTCAATTCCCAAGGGCGCGCTGTAAAGGCGTATGGTTTGGAAACCAAAGCACCAACTGGGCACAAATCGATGATGTTGCCCTGTAGGTTCGAATCCAACGTCTCGCCAAGGTAAGATGTAATCTCTGCATCTTCGCCACGACCCGTTTGGCCCATCTGTGTGATGCCAGCAACTTCTGAGGTGAAACGCACACAACGCGTGCAAGAGATGCAGCGCGTCATATGTGTTTCGACCAATGGACCAAGGTCCAGATCGTCAGTTGCGCGTTTGGCTTCGCGGTAACGTGAAAAATCAACACCATATGCCATGGCTTGGTCTTGCAAGTCGCATTCGCCGCCTTGGTCACAAATCGGGCAATCAAGTGGGTGATTGATCAGCAAGAATTCCATCACACCTTCACGGGCCTTTTTGACCATAGGCGAGTTGGTTTTCACAACAGGTGGCTGGCCTTCTGGACCAGGACGCAAGTCGCGGACCTGCATCGCGCAAGACGCGGCTGGCTTTGGTGGGCCACCAACGACCTCAACCAGAC
>JAGSGK010000031.1 GCA_023955215.1 Paracoccaceae bacterium | reverse complement strand
TGTTCGGCAATCGCGGTAACATGGTCGCCCATGCGCTCAATATTTTTACCAATAAAATGTAGGTGCATACACGCTGTAATATTACGCGGATCTTCCATCATAAACGTAAGGAATTCACGAAACAAACCATTGTACATTTGATCAACATCACTGTCGCGTTTGATCACATCGCCTGCCAGCTCTGCATCACGGTGAATGTATGCATCCAGTACGTCTTTCAACATCTTGCTTACCTCTTTGGCCATTCGGCGCAGCGAACCAGCGCTGTCACTCACAGGTGCCATTTGTGCCAAGACGCCCGTACGTTTGGCCATGTTCTTGGCGTAGTCACCGATACGTTCAAGATTCCCACTGATCTTCATAATTGCCAAAACAAGTCGCAAATCACCAGCCGTAGGCGAGCGAAGCGCGATTAAGCGTGCAGCATCTTCATTGATTTTCTCTTCAAGTAGATCAATTGCCTTGTCGGCGGCGCGGACCTTCTCGGCACGTTCCTCATCACGGGTTTCTAGTGAGATAGCGCCTTCCAAAATGGCGGCCTCAACAAGGCCTCCCATTTTCATGATCTTTGCCTGAATATCCTCAAGGTCACGATCAAATGCAGATGTAATGTGTTGCTGTGTCATGTTTGTATACCCTACCCGATCCGGCCGGTGATGTAGCTTTCAGTGCGTGGATCCTGAGGTGTTGTAAAGATCTGCCCCGTTTCCCCATATTCTACCATATTGCCCAAATGAAAGAACGCTGTTTTTTGGCTTACGCGTGCTGCTTGCTGCATGGAGTGCGTAACGATCACAACAGAAAAACTTTGGCGCAATTCATCAATCAATTCCTCGACCTGTGCAGTGGCAATTGGGTCTAGTGCGGAACATGGCTCATCCATCAACAACACCTCTGGCTCTGTCGCAACCGCGCGCGCAATGCAAAGACGCTGTTGCTGTCCACCCGACAACCCAGTGCCAGGTGATTGCAAACGATCCTTAACCTCGTTCCAGATTGCACCACGGCGCAACGCGCGTTCTACGATTTCATCCAGATCGGCTTTGTTTTGGGCAAGACCATGGATGCGTGGACCGTAAGCGACATTATCATAGATCGATTTTGGAAACGGGTTTGGTTTTTGAAACACCATGCCGACCTTTGCCCGCAATTGCACGGGATCAACGCGGCGATCATAGATATCTTCGTCGTCAATGCGAATTGATCCGGTCACTTTACAGATATCAATCGTATCATTCATCCGGTTCAGGCACCGTAAAAATGTGGACTTGCCGCAACCCGATGGGCCAATAAACGCGGTGACCGTCTTATCTTCAATATCAATGCTGACATCTTTGATGGCATGATTATCACCATAATAAACCTGTACATCGCGTGCCGAAATTTTGATGGCTGTGGTGCCCATGTGGCTCTCCATAATATTCTTATCGTTCATTTTCAACACTCCAACTCACCAGCGGCGCTCAAAGCGACGGCGTAGGATAACGGCAATGGTGTTCATCGTGACAAGGAAAACCAACAAGATGATGATCCCACCCCATGCACGCTCATAGAATGCAGGGTCAGCACGTTTGGCCCACTCATATATTTGGGCGGGCATGGCTGAGTTCGGTGAAAGCAATCCAGTAGCAATGCTATCGGGCGGGTTCGACGCGATGAATCCAACCATTCCAATCAACAACAACGGTGCCGTCTCACCTAACGCCTGCGCCAAGCCAATAATTGTACCAGTTAGAATGCCAGGAGCAGCCAAAGGTAAAACGTGGTGAAAGACCGATTGCATTTTTGAGGCCCCTACCCCAAGTGCCGCATCACGGATCGATGGCGGCACTGCCTTTAACGAGGCACGCGTTGAGATAATAATCGTTGGCAAAGTCATTAGTGTAAGAACCAAGCCACCAACCAAAGGGGCAGAATTGGGCAGATGCATGTAGTTGATGAACACTGCCAAACCTAAGATACCGAACACGATTGAAGGAACCGCCGCTAGGTTCGATATATTCACTTCAATTATATCCGTGATCCAGTTCTTAGGCGCGAATTCTTCGAGGTAGATTGAAGCGGCAACGCCAATGGGCAAAGCCAGAACCAATACAACGAGCATCATAAAGAACGAACCAATCATCGAGGTTCCCATGCCCGCGGCCTCGGGGCGCGCGTCAGATGCATCAGACCCAGTGATGAACGACATGTTAAAGCGTTTGGCCAAGCTACCCTCGGCTTTCAATGCGTCTACAAGATCAAGCTGCGCTGGAGATATGTTTTTGTCGTTGCCAATACTGTCGCGGTTAACACGCCCTTTCAGGTAACCATCAACGCGCGAAGATGCCAAAAATTCGAAACCAATGGTCTCACCAATTTTGTTTGGGTTATTCAGCACATAATCACGTACCTGAGCTGCCGCGCTTTTGGACAGAATACCAACCATCTTTTTAGCTTTAAGATCAGTTTCAATCCCTAACTCTATAACTTTCGCCTCAAGCGCGTTTGACAATAACGGAGTATAGCCAAATGTGGATACTTTTTTGATATCATCCAGATCACGGTTGCCTTTTTTATCCAGCTTGCCAGCCAACAATTCGACCTCCAGCGCGACAAATGTTTGTTGATAGGCACCTGCCCCACGTGTCACAATGTTGAAAACAAGGATCGACAGCATCAACAAACCAAAGGCGATAGCAATCATCCCATAGGCTTTGAACCGTGTCTCTGCTGCGTTACGTGTGCGAGTGCGCGCATCCAACTGCAGCAGCGACGATTTCTTCTTTTCAGGTTTTTGAATAGCGTCGGTCAATCGTACTGCTCCCGATATTTGCGCACGATATAAAGCGCGATCACATTAAGGCCGAGGGTTAGAACAAACAACGTCAAGCCAAGTGCAAACGCCACCAGCGTTTCTGGGCTCGCGAAATCAGTATCACCAGTCAATTGGCTAACGATGCGTGTTGTAATGGTGGTCATCGCTTCTAGCGGATTGGCCGAGAACTTTGCGATTGCCCCTGCCCCCAAAACAACAATCATGGTCTCTCCAATTGCACGTGACGCGGCCAATAGAACCGCCCCTACAATCCCAGGCAGAGCGGCAGGCAGCACAACTTGACGGATCGTTTCAGAGGGCGTTGCGCCAAGCCCAAGCGAGCCGTCGCGCAATGACTGAGGAACAGCGTTGATAATGTCATCAGACAATGAGGACACAAACGGGATCAACATAATCCCCATGACCAAACCAGCGGTTAGAACAGCAGTGGCACCACTCATCCACTCCAACCCCAACAATCCTTCTTCACCACGCCCAAACACGCGAACCAATGCGGGACCAACTGTCAAAAGCGCAAACAAGCCATACACGATGGTTGGAATACCGGCTAATATTTCGAGCAGTGGTTTGGCAAACGCGCGGACTCTTGGACTTGCATATTCACTAAGGTAAATGGCGGCAAACAATCCAACTGGGACCGCAACGATCAATGCAATGATTGAAATATAGATCGTGCCCCACAGTAATGGAAGAATAGATAGATCGCTGTCGCCACGAAAATTCGGAGCCCATGAACCGCCAAAAAAGAAGTCTGTCCACGGGTGAAGCTTGAAAAAATTAATCGATTCAAACAGCATCGAAAACACAATACCAATGGTTGTCAAAATGGCCAAAGACGCCGCCAAAACCAGTAAGGCAAGTATTCCACGTTCAACCGTATTTCGTGCGCGAAACGTTGGTTTAGCTGCTAAGACTGAGAGGGCAAAACCGATCAATGCCAGCGGAACGATAATCAAAACCATCCACAACTGACCCATCTTCGTTTGTGCGCGGTAGTTTTGAGCCGCCTCTAACACCTCTGGCTGAACATCAGAGCCAACCGCGGCACCAACACCAGCCAATAGTGCCCGAATATCCGTCTGTTCCGTGTCCAGTTTAAGTGTTTCGTTTTGGCTCAGGGTACCTGTATTAACAACAACCTCAAGACCATCTGCAACACGGCGTACATCGCTCATGACCAGCCCTATGGAGGACCCCTCGGGGATGAGTTTGTCTGGAATAGTCGATAGAATATTGCGTTCCACCAGCATCGGTTGGGCAAGCAGCCAAATCAGCAAAACACCCAGCGCCGGTATTGCTGTGAACATGGCAGCATTAGAACCATAATAAACCGGAAGCGAATGCAGTTTTCTACGATCGCCACCAGCGGTCGAAATCGCACGCTTACTTGCCAAAAAATAACCCAGCGTGGCCAGGATCAGGATTGCTATGACGAGTAGGCTTGTCGTGCTCATATTTCGCTCCGGCGTTGCTCTTATCGCGATAATTTAAAGTAAATCAGGCCACCCGTTTGATAGGGCAGCCTGATGTAATGTGCTATTTTTAAGAACCAGAACCAACGACAACTTCGTCAGATACAGCTGTTTGTGTTGCTTCCAACTCTGGATCCGCAACCAAACCGTATTCAGCCAACGGCCCGTCTTCACCCGCAATTTCGTCAGCTACAAAGAATTCTGCAAAGTCCTTCAGGCCTGGGATCACGCCGATGTGGGCTTTTTTCATGTAAAAATACAGTGGACGCGATACAGGGTATCCACCGGTTGAGATGCTTTCGGTCGAAGGCACAACACCAGACATTGTCGCGACTTGTAGCTTGTCGGTATTGTTCTCATAGAACGCGAGGCCAAACACGCCAATGCCGTCTTTGTTGCTCTCAATACGCGCTAAGGTTTCGGTATAATCGCCATCAATGTCCACCGATTTGCCGTCCGTACGTAGCGCAATGCAGGCTTTCTCGGCCGCTTTCTTCTTAGCTTTGTCCGTGTCGCCAGACGCTGATGCTAGCAAAACATCAAACGCGCCTGTGGTTTCACACCCCTCCAAGATCACTTTGTCTTCAAACACTTCACGGGTGCCGTGTTTTGTGCCCGGGACAAATGCCTGGATAGGTTGATCCGCAAACGCGGGGTTTACTTCAGCCCAATTGGTGTTTGGGTTGGCAACCATTTGACCGTCGACGATAATCTGGTCTGAAAGTGCCAAGAACCAATCCGTTGGCGTGAATTCAAATCCGTTGCCCGCGATGTCCGAGGCAAAAACGATGCCATCATATCCAATACGGACTTCGATAATGTCTGAAACACCTGCTTCAGCGCAGGCTTTTAGTTCGTTTTCTTTAATCTGGCGGGAGGCGTTTGCGATATCGATGGTGTTTTCACCAACACCTTCGCAGAAACGCTTAAGGCCCGCAGATGAGCCACCAGATTCAACAACCGGTGTTGGGAAATCAAAGTTTTCGCCAAAGGCTTCTGCAACGATAGATGCGTACGGAAGTACGGTAGAAGAACCGGCAATTTGAATTTGATCGCGTGCAGTGGCGGCTGTTGCAGATACGGCTGCAAGGGCCAGTGCGGAGGTTGTAAGTTTCACAAATGACATAAGTGTCTCCTGAAGTGACTTAATCGGGTCACCCCAATGGCGACCTTGAGCCATCCATTAGGCCTAGGTTGCTATGCTTTTGTGACGGTTACGTAACAGTTTTATGACAGCGACATAAAAACGGCCGAAACACCTCAAATATTTGGAAAAATAGGCGTTAGAGGTCCGCCAACGTGACCGGCAGAACTACAGAAAAGGTCGTGCCTTGTGGTTCTGTCTTGTAGATTCGCAAACGCCCACGGTGACGGTTCACAATGTGCTTCACAATTGCGAGGCCAAGCCCCGTACCACCAAGTTCACGACTGCGATGGTCATCCACACGATAGAAACGTTCTGTCAGACGCGGGATATGGCGCGGTTCGATCCCTACCCCATAGTCGATTACTTCAACACAGCATGCAGGACCGCGCAATGCGCTATCGCGCTTGGACAAAGTCATGCGCACTGTCATGCGTTTTCCAGCATCACCGTATTTGAGCGCATTCTCAATCAAGTTTGTGAACACCTGGTGCAGTTGATCACTGTCACCTTTAATCTTCATTTGCTTCGAAGGAAGCTCGCACTCCAAAACGACACCGCCCTTGTCTGCGAGTGGTTTGATCGCCTCAATCGTGCTGTGCAAAATGTCATTCAGGCAAACTCGATCTTTGGGCTTAACCCGTTCATCAACCTCAACGCGCCCCAAAGACAACAAGTCCCCAACCAATCGGTTCATACGCAAGGCTTCGGCTAACATGATGGGCAAAAACCTTTTGCGGGCTTTTTCATCTTCAGCAGCGGGACCTGTAAGCGTTTCTATGAACCCAATCATTGCGGTCAAAGGTGTGCGCAATTCATGACTGACGTTCGCTACAAAATCGCGGCGCATTTGCCCCGCATTTTCGATGTCTGTTACATCTGAAAAACACAACAAAACAATTGTATCTTCTGGCCTAGGGCCAAGCTTAACGCTCCGACAACTTACATCAAAAACTGTTTCAATATTATCAGAGATATATTGGAACTTTGCGTGTCGGTCTTTTCCATCCGCCAACGTTGCTTCAATCGTTTCTAAAATCGAAGGTTGGCGTACCATTGTGACGTAGTTGCGGTGAAGGGCTTGCCGGCCCAACAAGACAACGCCACCATCATTCATCGCAACAATCCTCTCATCCGTTCCTATCGCGACAGCCGGCATTGGAACCGCGCGCAGAAAGGTTTGGATAGCATCGGGTTGCATTGGGGGATGTTCCTATTCTACGACCTTTAAGCTATCGCGAAAACGACGCATATTTTCTTGGTAATGCAAAGCAGAGGCTTCAAGCTTGGCAATAGCTTCATCGTCTAGTTGACGCACAACCTTTCCAGGTACCCCCATGACCAAAGACCCATTAGGAATCTCTTTGCCTTCCGTAATCAACGCCCCTGCCCCAATCAGACAGTTTTTGCCGATCTTGGCCCCATTCAAAACCGTTGCGCCCATTCCGATCAGTGTGTTGTCGCCAATGGTACAGCCATGCAGCATAACCTTGTGACCGATGGTGCAGTTGGTTCCAATTGTTAGTGGAAACCCCTTATCAATATGCATAACTGTGTTTTCTTGAACATTGGTGCCTTCACCGATCAAGATGATCTCGTGATCAGCGCGAATAGTTGACCCGAACCAAACTGATGCCCCCGCCAACATAACGACCTTGCCAATAAGGTTGGCGTCCGCAGCAACCCAAGTGTCTTCATGCAATTGAGGCTTGTCAGCACCTAGTGCGTAAAGGGTCATGATGTTTCCTCAAACTGAGTTTGCAGAGCGCGAACATGATCCGTCAGCTGTGGTTGCTGGCTGCGACGAAGGCGCGTTGCCGTGATGATGGTCTTCAACTGCTCCTCGGTTTTATCCAAGTCATCGTTGACCAAAACAAAATCATAGCCACCCCAGTGACTTATCTCATCCCAGCTTTTTTCCATACGACGGCCGATGGTTTCCGCATCATCTTGACCACGTTTTTCGAGACGATTGCGAAGCTCTGGAATAGAGGGTGGCAATAGGAAGATCGACAAAGTGTGCGCACCAAGGGCTGAGTTATTGATCTGTTGGGCCCCCTGCCAATCGATGTCAAACAGGACATCTCGGCCAGTGTTTATAGTTTCTTCAATTGGGCCTTTGGGTGATCCGTAAAAGTTACCAAAAACGTGGGCGTGCTCCAGCATCTCGCCATCCGCCACCATGCCTTTAAATTCGGCCTCTTCCATAAAGTGATAATCGGCTCCGTCGACCTCACCTTTGCGCGGTGAACGCGTTGTGGCTGAAACGGAAAAATCCAATTCAGGATCCCAAACACGAAGCCGTTTGGCCAATGTACTTTTGCCCGCGCCGGACGGCGAACTAAGGATGATTAAAAGGCCACGGCGATCATTCATGCCATTTACTCCACGTTTTGAACTTGTTCACGCATTTGGTCTATCAACACCTTCAAGGCAAGTCCTTCGCGTGTCAGTTCTGCATTCTGCGCTTTAGAACACAAGGTATTTGCCTCGCGGTTGAATTCTTGCATCAGAAAATCCATCTTACGGCCAACGGGTGTCGTTTCATCTAACAACCCTTGTGTCGCGACAACATGTGCATTCAACCGGTCGATTTCTTCAGTCACATCTGCCTTTACAGCGAGCAATGCAAGTTCCTGCGCAACGCGGGATTCATCAAGGTTGTCGGCATTTTCCATGATCACGGCCAAATTCTTCTTGAGCGATGCAGCAACCTCAATTGCACGTGTTTGCGCAATGTTGTCTGCAGATTGGGTTCGTGTTTCGACCTCTACCAATTGAGCACGCAGAACCTTTTCTAGGGCCGCCCCTTCACTTGATCGCATCGCATCAAATGAATCGATCAATTCGCCAGCCTGCGCCAATAACACCTTACTCAACTCTGTCGTGTCTTCCACAACCACATTTTGATCTAGAACACCGCGCATCGCTACAATATCTGATGCCTTGGATGGTGCCAAAGACAGGCCTGCATCCATCGCTTGGGTCTCAATTTCCGTCATCGCGTCGAGGATATCGCGTAAGACTGCGTCGTTCACTTTAGCTGCACCAGAGGTTTCTTCGCGGTTGATGCGCAGTGACAAGGTGACATTGCCACGTGCCGTCACAGCAGCCAGCGCTTTGCGCAGGCCTATCTCCAACCCATCAATCCAATCGGGCACACGCAAACGTAGATCAAGGCCCTTGCCATTAACGCTGCGCAATTCCCATGCCCAGCTCCAGCCATCAAGCGCACCAGTTGCAGAAGCGAATCCTGTCATCGATTTCAGCATATCAAAGTCCCATTTCGTTTTTCGCTGTGCATAAGGTTAAAGCAGCCCTTATCGCAACCCTTCGGCCATATCACGCCAATACGAGCGAGGTGCATTGGCCCATTAACCAATTGTTAAGTTTAAACACCATATTTCGATTAAAATGTAATATTAATCTTTCATCAACCTGTCCCATATCCTTGTCACACAGGCCGCAGGGAAAATTGTATGTTAACTCTACGGTGGAAGCTCGATGAAACAAACCAATGAACAGAATGTTGTCAAAATGAACAACTATCGAACAGATACTGGTTTTTCCGCGTTGTCCCAAGTCGAGTCCTATTGGGAAGCGTTGCGCGGCTCGCGCTTGGTCCCGAAGCGGTCGGAAATCGATCCACGTGGAATTGAGCATGCGTTAGAATATACCTTTGTGTTGGAGCGAATTGCGATCGGCATGGCCCGTTTCCGCATCGCGGGGAGTCATCTTTGCAATATCATGGGCATGGAAGTACGTGGAATGCCGCTGAGTTCCTTCATCACACCGTCTGGCCGCGAAACGTTGGGCAGTGTTTTGGAAGACGTTTTCCAAAGCCCCTCGGCCTGTGAGCTTGAGATGGAGGCAGAGGTCGGTCGTAAAAAACCAGCGATGGAAGCACGAATGGTGCTGATGCCGTTGCGCAGTGATTTGGGCGATGTCAATCGCATATTGGGTTGTTTTGTCGCCAAAGGGGAGTTGGGCACGCAACCACGCCGGTTTGAAATTGTGACGACCAAACTGCGGTGCCTCAGCGCCGGTAAAATTGAACAATATGTGCCACAACAATGCGAAATCGCTGCGCGACCCAGTGGATTTCGTGAAAAGCAAACAGATTTTAATCACGCGAGCGTTCCGACAAAAGCCCCACACCTGCGGCTAATTAAAACAGCCAATTGAGCTAAGAACGGAAAAAGGCGACGCTTATTCCGCGCCGCCCTCTTCAATTTCAAATCTGTAGACTTAGTCAGCTTAGACTGCACGAGACTCGCGCAAAGCAGACAATTCCTCGGCAACCAAGAACGCCAACTCAAGAGATTGGCTGGCGTTTAGGCGTGGATCGCACGCAGTGTGGTAACGATCGGATAGGTCTTCGTCACTCACCGCACGTACGCCACCGGTACATTCGGTCACATCTTGGCCAGTCATCTCAAAGTGTACGCCACCCGGAATCGTGCCCTCAGCTTGGTGAATACCAAAGAACTCACGAACTTCGCGAAGAACCGATTCGAACGGACGTGTTTTGTAGCCACTTTCAGATTTGATCGTATTGCCATGCATCGCGTCACAGGTCCAAAGCACGTTAGCGCCCTCTTCCTGAACAGCTTTGATCAAACGCGGCAAGTGATCACCAACACTGCCCGCACCAAAGCGCGCGATAAGGGTTAAACGACCCTCTTCGTTCTCAGGGTTCAATTTTGCCATCAAGACCTTAAGGTCTTCAGCAGTCGTTGTTGGACCACATTTCAAACCGATTGGGTTTTGAACGCCACTTGCAAATTCAACGTGCGCGCCGTCTGGCTGACGTGTGCGATCGCCGATCCAGATCATATGCGAGGAACCCGCCAACCATTTGCCCGAAGTAGAATCAACACGTGTCAGTGCTTCTTCGTATTCCAGCAGAAGTGATTCATGGCTGGTGTAATACTCAACAGACGAGAATTCATGCGTCGTGTCAGAGTTGATCCCAGCAGCGCCCATAAAATCAATGCTGTCTTGGATACGGCTTGCCAAATCACGGTACTTTTGGATTTCTTGGCTGTCGGTGAAACCAAGTGTCCATGCATTGACACGTTTCATGTCAGCGAACCCGCCGGTTGAAAACGCCCGCAACAAGTTCAATGTCGCCGCAGATTGTGTATAGGCCTGCAACATACGCTGTGGATCAGGGATACGGGCTTCTGGCGTGAAATCCAAACCGTTGATGATGTCACCGCGGTAGCTTGGTAACTCAACGCCGCCTACAGTCTCTGTGTTTGCGCTGCGTGGCTTGGCAAATTGACCAGCCATACGGCCAACTTTAACCACTGGTACTTTCGCGCCGTAAGTCAGAACCATCGCCATTTGCAACATCACTTTAAATGTGTCGCGGATGCTGTCTGAATTGAATTGGTCGAATGCCTCGGCACAGTCGCCGCCTTGCAAAAGGAACGCTTCGCCACGAGATGCTGCAGCCAACTGTGTTTTCAAGCGGCGTGCTTCGCCTGCAAATACCAACAATGGATACTGAGACAGCTGGGCCTCTACAGCGTTAAGTGCTGCAGCGTCTGTATAATCGGGCATCTGAATCCGTGGCTTGTTGCGCCAGCTTGATTTGGTCCAATCGCTCATCTGTCTTCTCCGTTGGTTAAGCCCATTTAGGCTGTATTGAACTGCCATCTATACAAAAGCTTAATTGAAGTGACCACATCTGATTTACACCTCTTGACGGAATGCAATTTGCATGTCCAAGGTCAACCAACGTACGGCAAAAGAACCATCCCAAACATTCGCGCTTTTGCGCCCCCATTAAGGACAAGCCGCGATGTCAAATCCGCGCATGGCGACCAAGATCGAAACCGAAGCTAAGCCAAAGCGGTATGTCTTTGTCTTGCTCGAAGATTTCACCCTTCTTAGTTTCGCATCTGCCCTTGAAAGCTTGCGCATCGCCAACCGTATGGTGGGCCACGAGGCCTACCAATGGCGCATCATTGGCGAAGGAGGCGAAGAGGTTCGCTGTTCTGCAGGCAGTGTCTTTAAACTTGACGGCGATTTAGGTGAATTGTCTCGCGACGACACCATGATGATTTGCAGTGGTGTAAACGTCCAAAAATTCACCACCAAGAAGTTACTTGGCTGGGTCAGACGTGAAGCGCGCAAAGGTATACCTGTGGCTGGCCTCTGCACAGCAGCATATACTTTGGCGAAGGCTGGGTTGCTGGATGACAAGCGCGCAACCATTCACTGGGAAAATCACGATAGCTTTTCAGAAGAATTCCCTGAAGTTGAATTGACCAAATCTGTGTTCGTTGTAGATGGCAATCGCCTAACGACGGCCGGCGGCACCTCGTCCTTGGACTTAATGCTTAAACTGATAGCCAAAGATTTGGGCGAAGACCTCGCTAATGCGGTTGCAGATCAGCTGATCTATTCCTCGATCCGGACCGATCAAGACACACAGCGCCTGTCTGTTCCAACACGGATCGGCGTGCGTCACCCAAAGTTAAGCCAAGTTATCCAAATCATGGAGGGTAACATCGAGGAGCCGATAAGCCCTTCTATATTGGCAAAAGATGTAGGCATGTCCACCCGTCAACTTGAGCGGTTGTTCCGGCGCTACCTGAACCGTTCGCCCAAGCGTTATTACATGGAGCTTCGTCTTCAAAAAGCGCGCAACCTACTGATGCAGACCGACATGAGTGTGATCAACGTGGCGCTCGCATGTGGTTTTGCATCTCCATCCCACTTCTCGAAATGCTACCGCGCACACTATGATACAACGCCCTATCGCGAGCGCGGCAGTCATGCTGGACGGCTATCAATCTAACCGCCAAATCCACCCGATTCTGATCACAGGAATCTCATTAAAGTTATCACCTGTCGCATTCCCTTAGGGAAGATCAGTCCGTTTTTCCCGAAAACGACCAATTTGCAGGTTAAACGACCACCAACCGGCAGGTTATAGGACTTTTCTTTTTCGCAAACCAACACTAGTCTCTTCGATCAGGACATTAGATCCTTATGGGAGAGACACATGAAAAAACTACTAATGGCTACTGCAGCCACAGCCTTGATGACTGGTTCCGCGATTGCGGGCGGTCACGGCAAAGAAGTAAAAATCGGCGTAATCTTGGGCTTTACTGGTCCACTTGAGTCCATCACACCAGCAATGGGTGCGGGCGCTGAATTGGCTATGGCTGAAGTCACAGCTTCTGGCGTGTTGCTTGATGCGGCAAAAGTAATCTCTGTACGTGCAGACAGCACATGCATCGACGCAGGCGCGGCAACATCCGCAGCTGAACGTCTTGTGACATCTGACAAAGTTGACGGCATTATGGGCGCTGACTGCTCAGGCGTTACTGGCGCGATCTTGGCGAACGTAGCACGCGCAAACGGCGTTGTTATGATTTCACCATCAGCGACATCCCCTGGCCTATCTACTGCTGAAGACGATGGCTTGTTCTTCCGCACAGCACCGTCCGATGCACGCCAAGGTGTAATCATCACAAACATTTTGCAAGATCGTGGTGTTGAGTCAGTTGCTTTGACTTACACAAACAACGACTACGGCAAAGGTTTGGCTGATGCATTCCAAGCTTCTTTTGAAGCCGCTGGCGGTACAGTAACTATCTCTGCAGCGCACGAAGACGGCAAAGCAGACTACTCTGCTGAAGTTGGTGCATTGGCATCAGCTGGCGGCGAAGTTCTTGTTGTAGCTGGTTACGTTGACCAAGGTGGTTCTGGCGTTATCCGCGCAGCGATCGACACAGGCGCGTTTGAAACATTCTACGTTCCAGACGGCATGGTTGGTTCAAAACTGAACGAAAACTTCGGTGCTGAATTGAACGGTTCTTACGGCGCGTACCCAGGTACTGACAGCATCGGTTCTGCGAAATTCGTTGAATTGGCTGAAGCTGCAGGCTTCGACGGCACTGGCGCTTTCTCACCAGAGAGCTATGACGCTGCTGCTTTGATCATGTTGGCAATGCAAGCTGCTGACAGCAAAGACTCTGCCGATTATAAAGAACACGTTATGGACGTTGCAAACGCACCAGGCGTTGAAATCTTCCCAGGTGAGTTGGCTAAAGGTCTAGAATTGCTGAAAGCTGGCACAGACATCGACTATGTTGGTGCTTCTGCGGTTGAATTGATTGGTGCTGGTGAATCTGCTGGTAACTACCAAGAAATCGAATTCAAAGATGGCGTGTATTCCACAATCGGCTACCGTTAATCACTGTCTAAATTAATTGAGCAGCCCGTGGTTTTCCGCGGGCTGTTTCAACATGTTATAGCCCATACTTAATGTGGCGGGGGAATTCGTATGATCGTCGTTGATGATATACACAAACAATTCGGCGGCTTTAAAGCTGTTGATGGTGCCAGTCTGACAATTGAAGAAAATTCGATTACAGGTCTGATTGGCCCTAATGGGGCCGGAAAAACCACTCTTTTCAATGTGATAGCCGGAGTTCTACCTCCGACATCTGGGTCTGTGCACATGCAGGGCGAGGACATTACGGGTCTGCCGCCTCATGAGTTGTTCCACAAGGGACTGCTGCGCACCTTCCAGATTGCACATGAATTCAGTTCGATGACCTGTCGTGAGAACCTAATGATGGTTCCAGGGGCCCAATCGGGTGAGACCCTGTGGAACACATGGTTTGGACGTAAACGCATTGCAGATGAAGAACGCGCATTGAAAGCCAAAGCTGACGAGGTTTTGGAATTCCTGACGGTCGAACATCTGGCAGAGCAAAAGGCTGGCCAAATCTCTGGCGGTCAGAAAAAGCTTTTGGAACTGGGACGTACGATGATGGTTGATGCCAAAATCGTATTCCTTGATGAGGTCGGCGCAGGTGTAAACCGCACCCTTCTCAACACTATTGGTGACGCCATTTTGCGCCTGAACCAAGACCGTGGTTACACCTTTGTGGTGATTGAGCACGACATGGATTTCATCGGTAAAATCTGTGGCCCAGTCATTTGTATGGCTGAGGGCAAAGTATTGGCCGAAGGGTCACTGGCTGAAATCAAAGCCAACGAACAGGTCATCGAGGCCTATCTTGGCACCGGTTTGAAGAACAAAGACAAGGTGGGGGCATAATGTCAAAAACACACATCGGTATGACGTCGGTATTACGTCGGTATTGCGTAGGTGCCGCGCACTTATCCCCTTCAGTTAAGGAAGCCCGCACATGAGCGAACCATTCCTAATTGGTGATAGCATGACAGGCGGCTATGGCAATGGCCCTGACATTCTGCACGACTGCACAATTGCGGTGAACAAAGGCGAGATCGCCGTGATTGTTGGCCCCAACGGTGCTGGTAAATCCACAGGCATGAAAGCCGTCTTTGGCATGTTGAACCTAAACAAAGGTTCTGTGCGTCTTGATGGTGAAGACATCACTGCCTTGTCCCCACAAGATCGCGTTGTGAAAGGCATGGGGTTTGTTCCGCAAACCTCAAATATTTTCACATCGATGACTGTTGAAGAAAACCTAGAGATGGGCGCCTTCATCCGTCGTGACGATTACAAAGACACGATGACACAGATCTATGACCTGTTCCCGATCTTGAAAGAGAAACGGTATCAGGCCGCTGGTGAATTGTCTGGTGGTCAGCGTCAACAAGTGGCCGTGGGTCGTGCGTTGATGACACAGCCAAAGGTTCTGATGTTGGATGAACCAACAGCCGGTGTGTCGCCTATCGTAATGGACGAACTGTTTGACCGGATTATTGAGGTTGCCCGCACAGGTATTCCGATCCTGATGGTTGAACAAAACGCGCGCCAAGCCCTAGAGATCGCCGACAAAGGCTATGTTCTGGTTCAAGGCGCGAATGCATTTACAGGCACTGGCAAGGAATTGCTGGCGGATCCTGAAGTGCGCAAATCCTTCTTGGGAGGATAAAATGATAGATTTCCTAAATGCCTTTGTGGCGCTCTCTAACTTCGTATTGATCCCTGCCATTTCATATGGTGCTCAGCTTGCCCTTGGCGCGCTGGGTGTCACGCTGATCTATGGTATCTTGCGTTTCTCAAACTTTGCCCACGGCGACACGATGGCCTTTGGCGCCATGTGTACGATCCTTGTGACGTGGTTGTTCCAAAGTTGGGGCATCTCGTTCGGGCCGCTTCCAACCGCCCTACTCGCTATGCCGTTTGGTATATTGGCGACTATGGGTTTGGTACTGTTCACCGATCGTTATGTGTACAAGTTCTATCGTGAGCAAAAAGCCAAGCCTGTGATCCTTGTGATCGTCAGCTTGGGTGTGATGTTCATTCTGAACGGTCTGGTACGTTTTATCATTGGTCCAAACGATCAGCGTTTCTCTGACGGTGAGCGGTTCATCATTTCTGTACGTGAATTCAAGGCTTTGACTGGTCTGAAAGAAGGTTTAGCGTTCAAAACCACCCAAGGCATTACCATTGTCACTGCTGTGATTGTTGTGATTGCCCTGTTCTGGTTCCTGAACCGCACCCGCACTGGTAAATCCATGCGCGCCTATTCAGATAACGAAGATTTGGCGTTGTTGTCCGGTATCAATCCAGAGCGTGTGGTTATGGTGACATGGTTGATTGTTGCCGCTTTGGCGACCATCGCTGGTACGCTTTACGGTCTGGATAAATCGTTCAAACCTTTCATCTTCTTGCAATTGTTGTTGCCCGTCTTTGCCGCGGCCATCGTTGGTGGTTTGGGCAGTCCATTGGGTGCGATTGCGGGTGGTTTCACCATCGCATTCTCTGAGGTGATGATCACTTATGCGTGGAAAAAGGTTGCGACTTACGTGGTGCCAGAGTCTTGGGCACCAGATACATTGGTCCAGTTGTTGTCTACCGACTATAAATTCGCAGTTAGCTTTGTGATCTTGATCATCGTGCTGCTGTTTAGGCCAACAGGCTTGTTCGCGGGGAAATCAGTATGAGCGATTCAGTCAGAAACACGATGTATTTTGCAGGCGTTGCCTTGCTGATCATCATCACTGGGTTTGTCCAAAGCTGGAACACTGCTTTGTTCATCCTGAACTTTGGCTTGATCAGCGCGATCATGGCTTTGGGTGTGAACCTGCAATGGGGTTTTGCTGGCCTGTTTAACGTTGGTATCATGGGCTTTGTTGCTCTTGGTGGTTTGGCAACTGTGTTGGTATCCATGCCTGCCACGCCGGGCGCATGGCAAGCGGGCGGCGCATCTGTGATTGGTGCGTTGGTGTTGGGCGCTGCGACTGTTGTGGCCGCCGTGATCCTAATGACCAAAATGAAAGCCAGCAAATTACGCAGCTTTAGCGTCTTTGGTGTGTTGGTTGTTGGCTTCTTCGTCTATCGCGGATTGTTTGATCCTGCGGTTGGCCTCATCGAAGAAATCGATCCAGCGGCAACTGGCTACCTTGGCGGTCTTGGCTTGCCTGTGTTATTGGCTTGGCCTGCGGGTGGTCTGTTGGCCGCTGCTGTTGCTTGGTTGATCGGTAAGACAGCACTTGGTTTGCGCTCTGACTATCTGGCGATTGCGACTTTGGGTATTTCGGAAATCATCATTGCGGTGATGAAGAACGAAGACTGGTTGGGACGCGGCGTTAAGAACGTTGTCGGCTTGCCGCGCCCTGCCCCTTATGAGGTTGATCTGCAAAGCAACGCTGCCTTTATCGAGCGCGCGAATGGCTTGGGTTTTGACGCTGTCACTGCCTCAACCCTGTGGGTCAAACTGATCTATGCGGGTTTGTTCACGGTCGTCTTGGTCATCCTGTTCGTTATGGCACAGCGCGCGTTGCACAGCCCATGGGGCCGTATGATGCGCGCCATTCGCGACAACGAGTTTGCGGCCGAAGCTATGGGCAAGAACGTCACCGCCCGTCACTTGCAAATCTTTGTGCTTGGCTCCGCCGTATGCGGGATCGCTGGAGCGATGATGACAACGCTGGACGGTCAGTTGACGCCGGGCACATATCAGCCGCTGCGCTTTACCTTCCTGATCTGGGTTATGGT
>JAGSGK010000133.1 GCA_023955215.1 Paracoccaceae bacterium | reverse complement strand
CACATGGCTGAATTCACCCTCGATCACGCGTTTGATCGCACCCGAAAGTTCGGTCACGCTGAATTCCGGGGAATTCACACCTTCAACAGGGTCATCCAATAGGTCCATCATAGTCTTCTTTACCTCTAGTCCCGCACAGCTTAGAACGCCCCAACTCTAAGGCCAAGCACATCAGGAGCATCATCATGAATATTCTTATCCTCGGCGGCGGTGGACGCGAACATTCCCTAGCATGGGCTATCAAACAAAACCCTAAATGTGACCGTCTGATCGTGGCACCTGGCAACGCAGGAATCGCGCAATTGGCTGAATGTGCCGATTTTGACGTAATGAGCGGCACCGCAGTTCTTGAATTCGTTCAAGAACAAGCCATCGATTTCGTGGTCATCGGACCAGAAGCCCCATTAGCCGCAGGCGTTGCCGATCAATTGCGCGACGCTGGCATCTTGGTCTTTGGCCCCTCCAAAGCAGCCGCAGAACTAGAAGCATCCAAGGCCTTCACCAAAGCCATCTGTGACGCCGCATCCGCACCAACAGCGGCCTATGGTCACTTTACCGATGCTGAAACTGCAAAGGCATACGTTCAAACCCAAGGCGCGCCAATCGTGGTCAAAGCTGACGGTTTGGCTGCAGGCAAGGGCGTAATTATCGCTGAAACCATGGATCAGGCCGTAGCTGCAATTGATGACATGTTTGATGGC
The DNA here is from genome assembly GCA_023955215.1 of Paracoccaceae bacterium. GTDB lineage: Bacteria > Pseudomonadota > Alphaproteobacteria > Rhodobacterales > Rhodobacteraceae > Ascidiaceihabitans. The sequence goes on along the minus strand of JAGSGK010000133.1, from coordinate 7,300 downwards.
TCATTCGGCGAAGCCGGCGCAGAAGTGGTGATTGAGGAATTCATGACGGGCGAAGAAGCCTCCTACTTCATCCTTTGTGACGGCGAAAACGTGCTGCCGATTGGCACCGCCCAAGACCACAAACGGGTTGGCGACGGCGACACCGGGCCAAACACAGGTGGCATGGGTGCCTACTCCCCTGCCCCAGTGCTTACAGATGCCATTGCACAAAAAGCCATTGATGAAATCATCCGCCCCACAATGGCAGAGATGGTGCGTCGCGGCACGCCTTATCAAGGGATCCTTTATGCGGGCCTGATGATCGAAAACGGCCAACCGCGTTTGGTGGAATACAACGTACGCTTTGGTGACCCTGAATGTCAGGTGCTCATGATGCGATTGGGCGCGCAGGTTCTGGACCTCTTGATCGCAGCCTCAGAAGGGCGCTTGAATGAAGTCAAACCAAACTGGGCAGATGATCACGCGGTTACGGTCGTGCTGGCTGCCAAAGGCTATCCCGATACTTATGAAAAAGGCACCGTTATCGGTGGCTTGGACGCATTGCAAAGCGACAGCATGAATATGGTGTTCCACGCAGGCACCGCTGAACGTGACGGAATGATCGTTGCAAACGGCGGGCGCGTTTTGAACGTGACGGCACGTGGTGACAGCTTGGCCGAAGCACAACAACGCGCCTATGCAATGGTGGATAAGATCGATTGGGCCGATGGTTTTTGCCGCCGTGACATCGGGTGGCGTGCGCTAGGCTAAGGCCGACGCCTTAATCGTTACAGGTCATAGCAGTGGCAAAGGCAGGTCGGGATGTACCTTGACCGATCGTCTTTGCCACAAAACCTTTGTCGTCAAAGGTGATCGCGGCCATCTCAGACCAATCTGCCCGCGCAACGATCATTTCAGGCATACCGTTACAGGTGCGAATACCGCCCGCGATATCGCGTTCACCAATGCGGTGGTTCGTGTAACCCGCCAACTCACTGACAAAGCGTAATTCGCCGCTTTCAAACCGCCAAATCATCAAAGTCTTGGCAAGATGTGGGCGGTCAATATAGGCCAGTTCAATCAGCCCATCACCGTCTAAGTCCGCGGCCCCAAGAGGGGCAAGCCAACGATTTGAACGCCCGATATTAGGCGTGGCAGCAACCAATCCAGTTTCGTCATAGATGGTCAGCTTTGCGCCAAGTCGCGCGTTGCTTTGAACAACAACAACTTCAGGTGACCCATCCGCGTCCACATCCAATAGGCGCGGCGCGGTGTCTTCAAAAACATCTGACTTGGGTAGCGTGATTGTAACCGTCTTGGCGTTACTAAGCTTGATCACAAGTGCCCCATGCTCAATCGCATCGCCAAGGATGCCATGCGCATAACGCGTTGTTGGATCAGTATAGGCCGCACTGGTGATCGTTTGCGCAGCAGCCACATGGGCCAGTGGCAACAAAAACGCGACCAGCAGCGCGCGGCGAATGGGGCGCAGCAACGCGCAGAACGGCAGACGCCGCGCCCCGTTCAGCATTAGATTTGCTTTTCTGGCATCTTGACGATCAAGCCATCAAGGTCAGCTGTGACCTTCATTTGGCAGGTCAAGCGTGACAGTTTCTCGTCAGGCTCATATGCGAAATCCAACATGTCGGTTTCCATGTCGTCCTTGGCTGGAACCTTCTCAACCCATGATGCATCCACATAAACGTGGCAGGTGGAGCAGGCACATGCGCCGCCGCAATCGGCTTCGATACCTGGAATATTGTTGTCGCGTGCGCCTTCCATGACGGTCATGCCGTTGGCAACTTCAACAACGTGCTCTTTGCCACTGTGTTCGATGTAAGTGATTTTGGCCATTTCGGTCCCCTTCAAAAACGTTTGAAACTGTCTACCCAGCGCCTATGCTCAAGACCAGCCCCTTTTTCGTGGATCGTCTTATCCGGCCTTTTTCGACACCAACTTGCATCAAAAGTATCTGGTGCTAGGCAGGATCGCAAAAACCGATTATCTAGGTGGAAAAGAACGCACAGGCAAAGCACATAACCAAACCAAACCTACCACTAATCGCTGTGGCCCTTTCAGCATTGGTTGGCTGTGATATGCCCAACATCGGCATGCCCTCGCCGAATTCGCTTCAAACCATCGGCTTTGCCCAAGACGCACCAGATGGTGCAGCACCCGGCACCTGTTGGGGCAAAACGATTTCACCTGCGATCATCGAAACCGTGCGCCGCGAAGTGCTTTTGCAACCCGCACAAGTCAGCACAGATGGGCGCATTCAACAGCCCGCCGTCTACAAAAAAGAAGACGTGCAAGAGATCGTCCAGCAACGCGAAGAAACATGGTATGAAACCGTTTGCCCAAATTTGATGACAGATGATTTTGTCGCAAGCCTGCAACGCGCACTCAGCCTGCGTGGGGCATATCGTGGTAAAGTGTCTGGTTTGATGGACGACAAGACCCGCCGGGCCATTAGCAAGTTCCAGCAAGGCGGCTTTGAAAGCGGCAATCTGACGGTCGCATCGGCGCGGGCATTAGGGTTTGTCGCCATCCCTCGCCCGGCTGAATAGTTCCATAAAAAAAGGCACCCCAAAGGGTGCCTTCTCATAGTCGTTTAGATCAGCTTACTCAGCAAGGCTTAGCGCTACAAAACGCGGATCACCGTCTCTGCGCACAAGCAACAGCAATGACTTGCGTCCCGCGTCTTCGACCTCGGCCAGACGTGTGTCCAGATCTTCGATACTTGTGATCTTTTCTTGCCCGGCTTCAGTGATCAGATCACCGGCACGCAAACCTTTTTCATAGGCTTCAGCCGTGTCATCGACATCCGTGACCACCAAACCTTCTTGCTCTGCATCAAGACCCAATTGCTCACGCAACTCATCCGTCAACGCGCTGAGCGTCAGGCCCAGAACATCCTTAGTCACAAGCGCTGGTGCCTTTTCTGGCTCCTCGGCAGATGTTTGCACTGCTTTCTCTGCGTCTTCGCGGCGACCAAGAATTACTTTCAAAGTCGTTGATTTGCCTTCACGCAAAACAATCACGCGCACAGATTCACCAACTGGACTGTTGGCAACAGACCGCACAAGACCACGTGTGTCAGCAACTGGTTTGCCATCAAAGTTAACAATGATGTCACCGTCCAGCATTCCACCTTCTTTGGCAGGGCCTTCTTGAACAGAATTCACCAAAGCCCCCTCTGTGCTGTCCAATCCGAACCCTTCGGCCAGATCATCAGTCAGGTCTTGGATGCGCACACCCAACCAACCACGGCGGGTTTCACCAAACTCGCGCAATTGATCAACAACGCGGGTTACGACGTTGGACGCCATAGAGAAACCGATGCCGATGGAACCACCATTTGGTGACAAGATTGCTGTGTTCACGCCAATCACTTCACCGTCCATGTTGAACAATGGACCGCCAGAGTTACCACGATTGATCGCTGCATCCGTTTGGATGTAGTCGTCATATGTACCGCTAAGAGCACGGTTGCGCGCTGAAACAATACCGGCCGAAACCGAAAAGCCTTGGCCCAGCGGATTGCCCATCGCGATGACCCAGTCGCCAACACGCGACTCATCGCTGTTGCCAAAGGGAACAAACGGCAATGCCACATCTGTTTCGACTTTCAACAATGCGATGTCAGTCTTTGGGTCTGTCCCAATCACCTTTGCTGGCAGTTCTTCACCAGAAAAGAATTCGATCAGGATTTCATCCGCCCCTTCAATCACGTGATTGTTGGTTACAACATACCCGTCTTCAGAAATGACAAACCCTGAACCAAGGGCAGAAGAACGGCGCGAGCGCTGTCCATCTTCACCCCGAGGGTTATTGTTAAATAGATCTTCCAGCGGGGACCCTTCAGGGACAATGCCCTGCGGGCCCGTTGGGCGCTCAACAACAGTTGAGGTTGTAATGTTCACCACGGATGGGCTGATCTGCTCGGCCAATGGGGCCAAGCTTTCGGGGCGTGCATTCGCCATCATGGCTTGCGCCAACACCAGCACAGTCGCCAATAGACCAAGCCATAGGCTGCGCATTTGAATGACGGGTTTCATTTCTTTCGACAAGGCTACCGCTTTGGGCTGCATTTATCGTCTCCTGTAAGTACGGGCCACTTCGGGCCATTTTGCGCATCAATACGCGTCACATACAGCCTGCATCTAGGGTGTGCAGACTACAACCTAAAACATGGTGCGCAGACGCGGTGCTTTCAAGGAATTCTCAAGAAACAGTGAAGCGAAGGGTAATGTATTGAAACATTTGGCCCTCTTTGGCCGTTTTTTACAGACTTAGGCCCAATTGAAACGCGCCCCACACCAACAACAAACCAAACACAAAAACCAAGCCGCCCATTTGGCGGCGCGATGGTTCGGGTAGGCTACGCAGAATTTCAAGGACCTGTTCAATAAGCGAAGGGGCCAGCATATATGCCAGCCCCTCTACGATCATGACCAACCCAATGGCCAATAAAATCATTCCAATCACTTTGCAGCGGCGCCTTGATCACTCTTAAAGTAGTTAAAGAACTCGCTGTCAGGCGACATAACCAAGGAAGAGTTTTTGCCAGTAATCGCAGTCTCATAAGCAGTCAAAGACCGGTAGAATTCAAAGAATTCTTGATCCTGACCATATGCTTCAGCAAAGATTTTGTTACGTGCCGCATCGGCTTCACCTTCAGCGATACGTGCATCACGGCGCGCTTCAGACAAGATTTCCTCATACGTACGATCAGCCAACGCTTGAACACGTTGTGCAGCCTCACGACCACGCGCACGTTCATCCGTTGCTTCACGCTCACGTTCCGCAATCATCCGCTGCAATGTCGCAGCAAAGTTTTGCTCTGGAAGGTTGGTTTGACGCAGACGCACATCCACAATCGACAGACCAAGTGCCTTAGCACGCGAGTCAGATTGATCACGGATTTGAACCATCAATGCCGCCCGCTCTGGGGAAAGGATGGTGTTAGATGTCACACCTTCAGAACCCAAAACAGCACGAATTTGCGAGTCTAGAATACCGCGCAACTGCACTTCAGCTTCACGTTCACCACCACCGCCAAGCGCTTGGCGGAATTGTTTCACGTTAGTGATACGGTACAAAACAAACGCATCGACTTCTAGACGACGATCATCGGCCGGTGTGACCTCGATCAATTCCGTTTCCATAGTCAGGATACGGTCTTCGTAACGTGCAACTTCATCCAACAATGGGATTTTAAAGCCCAAGCCAGGTTCAGTAATCTCTTGTTTGATTTGACCAAAACGCAGAACCAGCACTTTTTCGCGCTCGTCCACAATAAAGATCGATGAAAGAATACCTGCGATTGCAATCACAAAGACAGGGATCAAATAGCTAGAGTTACGCATTAGTTTGACCCTCCGTTTTTACGCAATTCGTTCAGGGGAAGGTAGGGAACAACGCCCTGCCCGCCATCAGTGTTGTTTTCAAGAATAATCTTGTCCACATCGCCCAAAACCTTTTCCATCGTCTCAAGATAAAGACGCTTGCGGGTTACTTCTGGGGCCGCTTGATATTCGTTCAAAACGGCCAAGAAACGGCTGGCTTCACCAACAGCGTCATTGACCACACGGGCGCGATAGCCCTCAGCAGCTTCAAGCAACTGCGCAGACTCACCACGGGCTTCCGCAGTTTTCTGGTTTGCATAGGCATCTGCTTGACGCTCTAGGCGGTCACGTTCTTGTTCAGCTGCCTGAACATCACGGAACGCATCCACAACAGAAACGGTTGTTACGTTACCGTTTGCATCGACCATGCGCACTGTCTGGCTTGGTGGATCGACCTTCTTAACGTTCACACGCAGAATGTTGATACCTGTCTGGCGGTTGTCCAAGGTAAGTTGGATCAATTCACGCACGTCTACTTCAACGCTGGCACGGTCACGGTTCAAAATCGGAGCAAGCTCTGATTCAGCAATAACTTCGCGCATCGCAGCCTCAGAAATCGCAATCACTGAGGATTCAGGAGAGCGTAGCGAGAATTTGAAATCACGTGCGTTTTTGACGTTCCAAACAACTTCGAAATCGATGTCTACGATGTTTTCGTCTGTTGTCAGCATCAGGCCATCATTGCCAGACGTCCGCGCAACACCAATTGTCTCGGTGCGGTTGGTTGTGACATCAAACACTTCGGCTTTGACCAGTGGCCAAGGGGCAAAGTTCAGACCCTCAGTACCGATGCCCGAGAATTCACCAAGGAACAATTCGATCGACTGCTGCTCAGGGCGCACAGTATAAAAGCTGGTCATTCCCCACAATACTGCAGCTGCCAAAAGACCAAGGCCGACTGTGCCGCGTGTCAGTGCAGGACCGCCACCGCCGCCATTGTCAGCGCCGTTGCCGCCGCCAGTGCCACCACGGCCGCCCATTAGGACGCGCAGTTGCTCTTGGCCTTTTTTGACCAGCTCATCAATCTCTGGGATTTGTGGCCCATCGTTGCCCGGCTTACGCCCGCCACCGTTGTTTCCATTGTCCCCACGATTTCCGCCGCCATTGCTGCCGCCGTTGTTACCGCCCGAATTGCCGCCGCCCCCCCAGGGGCCGCCTGTATTGCCAGCCATTTTCGCGTCATTCCTTAAATTTAGAAACTTTAATCTTGTTTTATACCTGTGCTTTCAGGTCAAAAAATCAAGCCATGTGTCTCTATGTTTTACGTGTAGGTGTTTTCATTGTTACCATTTCTTCAGACATTGTGGGGTGAACCGCAACCGTCCGGTCGAAATCTTCTTTTGTAGCGCCCATTTTGACCGCAATACCTGCCAGTTGGATCATCTCGCCTGCATTCGGTGCAACGATATGGCAACCCAAGACAACGCGCGTTGCTTGGGACACGATCAGTTTCATCATAACGCGATCAGGTTTGCCCGCGAATGAGGACTGCATTGGCTTGAATGTCGTCGCATAAACTTCAATCGGTTCAATCTCAGCCGCTGCTTCCTCAGACAATCCAACGGTTCCCATTTCAGGCTGCGTAAAAATCGCGGATGGGATCAAATCGTGATCGACAGGTGTTGGGTTGGCGTTGAACACCGTCTGAACAAAGGCCATGCCTTCGCGGATCGCAACAGGTGTCAGGTTCACACGGTTGGTTACATCGCCAATCGCATAGATCGATGGCACACCGGTTTGGCTATACTCATCCACAACGATTTCACCACCACGGCCCAGCGCGCCGCCAGCTTCTTCAATACCCAAACCATCCGTGTTCGGTTTACGGCCCGTTGCGAACAAAACCTGATCGAAAATGGTTTCGACGCCAGTGGTCGACTTAACCCAGACCCCACCGTCACGTTTTTCCATCT
>JAGSGK010000130.1 GCA_023955215.1 Paracoccaceae bacterium | reverse complement strand
TTAACGTCGACACCTCCGACCCTGAGATTTTGGACGGACATATTTGGCGACTGGCGGAACAAGTGTCCGATCGGGCCAAAGCAAAATCATTGGCAGGTCGTGTTGTCACGCTAAAATTAAAACGTGCCGACCACACCAGCCTGACGCGCCGACTGGCATTGCATGGATCAACCCAGATGGCGGATGTTGTCTACCGCACCGCCAAGAACCTGTTTGATCAGGTTGGTGATCAAGGCCCCTACCGATTGATCGGTTGTGGTCTATCCCATTTAATGGATGCTGACGGTGCCGAACTAGCACCCGATCTATTAGACCCCGGTGCAGGGAAACGAAGCGCAGCAGAACGCGCGACCGATAAGATCCGCGAACGCTTTGGCCCTGATGCGATCAAAAAAGGTAGGTCTTTGCGTTAAAGCTTGCCGGTGCGGTACAGGTTGATCCGCAAACCACCGTTAGAAACGGATGGTAATGGTTCAAGGAATTTAAGCCCAGTGGTTTTGGCCAAAGACGGCTCACTTGTCACCATCCCAACGCGCCAGCCACGGAACCGTTCTTTTAGAACCGTGCCCAGACCTGCGTAGACCGAATATAAAATCTTCTTATTGCCGATCCGTGCACCATAAGGCGGGTTGATCATAACCAAACCCTTTGGGCCTTCTGGTGCCACAGCGTCTTGCAACGGATGTGTGTTGAAGGTTGTGATGCCATCAACACCGCCACGCTCAGCGTTTGCTGTACTCATGCGCACAGCACCTGCATCACGGTCCGATCCGTAAAACTGCAAATCCATCTCACGTGACGTTTGCGCATCTTTCAACGCGGCCCACGCCACAGGATCAAAGTTGTTGAACTTTTCAAACCCGAAGTTGCGTGTCCGACCGGGGGCCAGTCCTTTGGCGATCTCGGCGGCTTCCAACACGAACGTGCCAGATCCACACATGATATCGACCACAGGTTCGGACCCGTCGTAACCACATTGGCGCAAGAACATCGCAGCCAAAGTTTCGCGCATAGGGGCTTTGTTCACCGCAACCTTATGGCCGCGCTTGTGCAGCAGCTCGCCCGAAGTATCGACACTGATGGTACACAGGTCATCCTCGATCCGGACCATAATCTTAAGCTCAGCCTCTTTCGAGATCACTGCGCCTAGCTCTTCCTTAATTGCCGTTTCGATCCGCTGCGTCGCGGCACCGGCATGATAAATTTTGGATTTACGGCACACCACGTCAACACGCACAGGAATGTCAGGGCTTAATATCTCACCCCAAGGAAACTTGCGCGCGCGTTTGTCCAGCTGGGCCAGATGCATCACACGGAACGATCCGATACGGGCCAACACGCGGTTCGCACCGCGCATTACCAGATTGGCGCGCCAAACTTCAGGCCAACCGCCTGTAATCGTGACGCCACCATTGGATGCCACGGGATTGGCAAAGCCATGCTGCACGGCTTCTTCAGCCAATACACTTTCAAGCCCGGGGGCCGTCGCTAAAAATATCTCGAAATCTGTGTCCATGGCATCGCTTTATCCGCAACCACCCAAAACAGCGAGGTCTTATTCCGCAGCCAAGGGCACGCGCCCCTGACCAATCGCCGCCGCCTCTTTAATCACACCTCGAAGCGCGGCTTGCACCTGCTCAAAATCACCGTTCGGGCGGATCAACTGTTCGTTCATATATATAGAGCGATCGATTTCGACCTGAACGGCATGCTGTCCTTTATTCGGGCGGCCGTAAGCTTGGGTAATGTAGGCACCCGCAAACGGCGTATTGCGCGTTACAACGAACCCCGCCGCAACAAATGCTGCCTCAAGGCGATCAACAACTTCAGCTGCTGCAGAAGACCCAAACCGATCCCCCAACACAACATCGGGACGTCGCATGCCACCTTTGGCAACACCGTCCATCGCTTCATGAGGCATCGAATGGCAATCAATCAAAACTGACTGACCAAACCGCCGATGCGCGCTGTCCAGCAGCTTTTGCAACATCTCATGATAGGGACGCCAGTACAGCGTGATCCTGCGTTGCGCCTCTGCTTCGCTGATTTTACCACGATAAATCGCACGTCCACCCGCAACAACACGGGGAATCACCCCTAAACCTGACGCAATGCGTGGATTTTGACCAACGCGGCGCACCCCCTCAATCAACGCAGGGTCCAATTCATCAGCACTGCGATTCAAATCAACGAAAGCACGCGGCGCACCTGCCTTCAAAAAGCTGGTCCCAAATTGCGGCGCACAGTCAAAAAGCTTGTCTACAAAGGCATCTTCAGAGGTTCTGATGAAATGTTCGTCCAAAATTGTCTTACGCAAAAAGGACCACGGATAGTCCCGCCCACTGTGGGGCGAGGCAAAAACAACACAAGATGTGTGCTTTTCAGGGTGCATTACTTCGTAAGCAAACTTAGGCATATCGGGTCCTTTGATGCTTTTACCATATAGTATGAATGACATAAGCCAAAAGCCCTTGATCCCTGCAACGACTCCTTTTATACGCCCCTTACCGGCGCGGATTTTCGCGCCCCTTTTTATTAGGGGTGTTCAAGTTCAAAGCGGTAGAGTGGGCGATTAGCTCAGCGGTAGAGCACTTCATTGACATTGAAGGGGTCACAAGTTCGATCCTTGTATCGCCCACCACTTGTTTGATTGTCCGGCTTATGTCAGACACCCGCCTAACCGCCTAACTTTGTTGGGCACTTGATTTAACCGGCGCGGTTCGCGCCAAGACTTAGAAAGGTTCGTTCCAATGAAGGTACGCAACTCACTTCGCTCACTTAAGAGCCGCCACCGCGACTGCCGTATCGTACGTCGTAAAGGCCGCGTTTACGTGATCAACAAAACAAACCCACGCTTCAAAGCACGCCAAGGTTAATCGTTAGATTGACCTAGCTGTTTTAAGCTAGAGTTTAAAAAGGCCACCCTTGCGAGGGTGGCTTTTTTCGTTTGGGGAATAGGTCACTGAAAAAGGTAGCTTATAAATCTTCAAGAACCCGAACGGACCAATAGGCACCTGTCACATCTTTGCTCACATCCTTGACGCGCAGCACAGATATGATCCGACGATATGGGCGTAGCGCCCTGCCCAGCGCAGACAGATTGACCGAAATATCGCCCTGACATTCAGAAAAATATAAATCTAGCAGGTGGTTAAGATCTTTAAACGGCTCTTCGCAAAACTCCGTGCAAGACGACAACAGCAACCAAACATCACGCGCTTGCGCATCTTCTAATGTCATCCGTGCTGTTGGGTCTTCTTCCAGATCAAGGAAATGCAGCGTGTCATCCGCGTCCACAGTCATGTCCCTTAGAAACGGACGGCCATGCGAAAGACCCGCGGCATGAACCGCAACCAATCCACGCATGGCACGTTCTAGCATCGCAAATTTTAGCTGCGCATCCGCCATTCCCAACAACACACCGCGCAACTGTTTGCCCGTGTCTGACAAAACAACACTGCCCTCTGTCAACGCCAACACTTTCGGAACGGGCAAGGACGCTGCGTCAAAAATCTCTAACCGTTTTGCCTCTTGGCGGATCGCATCCATACCACCCAAAGCACCCGTAGGATGTAAGACCTTTGGCATAATATGCTGCAAAATCTTGTGAAGAATCACAAAGCGACTTGAACGCGTTTCCTCAGGCCGTTTGATCCACGCAGGTTGCCCATCAAAAATGGTCTGCTCAACACGTGGTAATAAAGGGGGCGTTTCCATCAGCTTAAATATCCTCTGATATTTGCGGTGCCCTATGTTTATTTGCACCGCGCCTGATGAGCAACCTGACAGGTGTCACTGCATGCGAGCTTCACCAAAACTTGACCCTACCCTCTGCTCAGGCTAGGCCCCGTTCGAACCTAATTTCATCGGAGCCATGCAAATGTCTAACCCTTCGCTACTTATTCTCGCCGGTGACGGCATCGGTCCAGAAGTTATGGACCAAGTTAAACGCATCATCACATGGTACGGCGATAAGCGCGATTTGAACTTTGATGTCTCTGAAGATCTTGTTGGTGGTTGCGCATATGACGCCCACGGCACTCCTCTTCACGACGATACAATGGCCAAAGCCCTTGAAGCAGATGCCGTTCTTTTGGGCGCTGTTGGCGGCCCGAAATATGACGACCTTGATTTCTCTGTGAAACCAGAGCGCGGCTTGTTGCGCCTTCGCAAAGAGATGGACCTGTTTTCAAACCTACGTCCGGCGCAGTGCTTTGACGCATTGGCAGACTTCTCTTCTTTGAAAAAAGAATTGGTTGCTGGTCTGGACATCATGATCGTACGTGAATTGACCTCTGGTGTTTACTTCGGTGAGCCACGCGGGATTTTTGAAGAAGGCAACGAGCGCGTTGGCATCAACACACAGCGTTATACAGAGTCTGAAATTGACCGCGTTGCACGTTCCGCATTTGAATTGGCCCGTCGCCGTGGCAACAAAGTCTGCTCCATGGAAAAAGCCAACGTTATGGAAAGTGGCATTCTATGGCGCGAAGTTGTGCAAAAAGTGCACGACGAAGATTATCCAGATGTTGAGCTATCCCACATGTACGCCGACAACGGCGCAATGCAGTTGGTGCGTGCCCCTAAACAGTTCGACGTCATTTTGACCGACAACTTGTTTGGCGACATTCTATCTGATTGCGCGGCAATGCTGACAGGCTCACTTGGCATGTTGCCATCCGCATCTCTTGGTGCACCTGGTGACAACGGTCGTCCAAAAGCATTGTACGAACCGGTTCACGGTTCAGCCCCAGACATCACTGGCCAAGGCAAAGCCAACCCGATCGCTTGTACTCTTAGCTTTGCGATGGCGCTTCGCTATTCCTTTGACCAAGGCGACGAGGCAACACGCCTTGAAGCAGCGGTTGAAAAAGTTCTGGCTGACGGTGTTCGCACTGCAGACTTGATGGGTCCAGAAGACGGCACACCAGTGTCTACCACTGAAATGGGTGACGCGATTTTGGCAGCGCTTGACGCGAGCCTCTAAGCCAAATCGATTTTTATTATTTCGCGGCCCGGTGGTTCAACAGAACCGCCGGGCCGTTTGCATTTTGTGGCAGGAACAACCGATAGACCACTTACGCAATACCGACAGGATACCGACGTAATACCGACGTCAAAATATACCTCAAGAATCTGTTTTTTTGAACCCACGGTCTGATTGCGACACCCGATGAAACATTCATCAGTTCTCGTTTTCCTAGATAAAACCTACTGCTTTTAAGTTATAATTTTACAAATTTTCATCGATCACTGTTGTAATTCTCCAAATTACAGACCATAACCGACACTTCTTCGGGGTAAAGCGTCACCACAAACTGAGTGACCCAAAAAAATAAACTTTTTGCTGTAATTTCGCGCAATAGTTTGCCTATGCTGCGGCCTATGAAGCACACCCTCGAAGGTGCGCCGCTAAAAAAATATTAACGGGAGACCACTATGAAACTCAACCTACTCGGCACTGTTGCCGTTGTATCCGCTGGCATGTTCGGCACATCTGCAATGGCTGATTGCGGTAAAGTATCTATCACTGAAATGGACTGGGCATCATCTGCTGTTGTAACCGCTGTTTCAAAATTCTTGATGGAGCAAGGCTACGGCTGTGAAGTACAAGTTGTACCATCTTCAACTGTTCCAGCTTTGACATCTTTGGCCGAAACTGGTGAGCCAGATTTGCTAACTGAAGTTTGGGCGAACTCAACACCTGCATACGAAGGCCTATTGGCTGACGGCAAACTTGTTGAGCTTACAAACGTTCTTTCTGACGGTGGTGTAGAAGCTTGGTGGATCCCAGCGTATTTGGCTGAATCCAACCCAGAGCTCACAACTTGGGAAGGCATCATGGCTAACCCTGCTGCTGTTGGTGGCAAGTTCAACGACTGCCCATCTGGCTGGGCGTGTGACATCATCAACAACAACAACCTGATTGCTTTGAAAGCAGAAGAAGGTGGCCTAGAGCGCTTCCAGCACGGTTCTGGTGAAACTCTTCAGACTTCCATCGCGGCTGCATACGCAGACAAAGCACCATGGTTCGGTTACTACTGGGCACCAACAGCTGTCTTGGGTAAATACCCAATGGTTGCTGTTACTGTTGGCGAATACAATGCTGAAGCACACACATGTAACGGTTCTGTAGACTGTGCAGACCCATCTTTCTCTGCATACCCAGCAGCTAAAGTTGTAACTGCAGCGTCTCAAGCATTCGTTGAGCGTGAGCCAGCAATCGCTGAGTTGATGAAGAACGTAACCTTCACTAATGCTCAGATGGGCGAAGTTCTTGCATGGCGTCTAGACAACAACGCTTCTTACGACGAAGCGGCTGTTTACTTCTTGACCAACAACAAAGATCTTTGGGCTAACTGGTTGAACGACGAAGCCAAAGGCAAATTGGCTGCTCTACTTAAATAAAAATTAATACAAGCCCGCAGCCTGAAACATGGCTGCGGGCCTTTCTTTTTTGGGGGGACGCAAATGGCGACCTACGATTGGTTTTTTAATGCGCTTGGACTGCGCGACTGGTGTGATGCCGGCACGTCCGAAGCGCCAATGTCTATGGCTGACTTACTCGCCGAGACAGGCAATGCGGTCGAAGAACCGTTCTATACAATTCCGTTCCCGTCATTGGACGCGTTGAATGAAGCGTGTGGTCAAATCACACAGACCCGCGATGTTGTAAAAGGTTTGGAAGAAGGCTTTTTGGCCATCCGCCCAGCTTTGCGCACTATTCTAGATCCTATTACGCAGCCACTTTCATGGATGCTGGACGGTACATTGTATCTGTTCACCCAAGCCCCTTGGTTCCTGATCATGGCGATGCTCTTGCTCGTCACATGGTATGCGACACGTTCTGTTTCAGTGATGCTGTTCAACGCATTCTGCCTCAGCTTTTTTGCGTTCGTTGATCACTTTGAGCCAGCGATGGAGACCCTCGCCGTTATCTTAGTCTGTACGGTGATATCGGCTATATTCGGCATCCCAATCGGTATTGCGATGTCGAAATATAACAGGCTACAACGCATGGTCATTCCTGTTTTGGACTTGCTCCAAACTTTGCCGACCTTCGTGTATTTGATTCCACTCATCTTCTTGTTCCCAATCGGTGAATCACGCCTGTACGGTATCGCGATCACGCTTTACGCAATTGTGCCGATCATCCGTTTGACTGACCTAGGCATCCGCCTTGTTGACCAAGATGTGATTGAAGCAGGTAATGCGTTCGGCATGAATGCCCGACAGAAATTATCCAAAGTTGAATTGCCCCTCGCATTGCCAAACATTATGGCAGGCCTAAACCAAACGATCATGATGAGTTTGGCAATGGTTGTGATCGCATCCATGGTCACAGCACCTGGTCTGGGCGTTCTTGTCCTTCGTGGCATTCGTAACTTGGAGCTGGGTGTCGGTCTTATGGCTGGTATCTGTATCGTTCTGCTTGCTGTTATGTTGGACCGCACATCAAAAGCTGCCTTGTCACGGATTGACCGTGCCAAAAGCAAAACATCGTAAGGGGCCAGCACATGCTAAAGAATACACCTAAAGTTAAACTGCGCGGGCTCTTCAAAATATTTGGTGCTGATGACAAATCAGTTTTGCCACATGTCCAAGACGGCATGGGCAAGGAAGAATTGCTTGAAAAGCATAAACACGTTCTAGGCCTTCAGTCGATCGATGTGGATATGCAAGCTGGTGAAATCACTGTTGTGATGGGCCTTTCTGGTTCAGGGAAATCTACCCTCATTCGTCACCTTAACCGTCTGATTGAGCCCACTGCTGGTGAGATCGTTGTAGATGGAGAAGACGTTACACAACTGTCCCAAGCCGATCTTCGCACTTTACGCCAAGAGAAGATGTCGATGGTGTTCCAGAAGTTCGCGCTTTTACCACACCGTACAGTTCAGCAGAACGCAGCAATGTCGCTGGAAGTGCGTGGAATGGACAAAGAAACCCAAGACACTGAGGCCCGCAAATGGCTAGAGCGTGTTGGGTTGGGTGGTTATGAAGACCACTATCCATCACAACTGTCAGGCGGAATGCAGCAACGTGTGGGCATCGCCCGTGCGCTGACCGCAAACACTGACATCATGTTGATGGACGAGGCATTTTCTGCCCTCGATCCTTTGATCCGCACAGACATGCAAGACTTGTTGCTTG
>JAGSGK010000162.1 GCA_023955215.1 Paracoccaceae bacterium | reverse complement strand
GGTTGTTGAACGCGGCCAAAGTGTTTCCGCTGGCGATCTCACACGATCGCCGCGCCGAACAAATTGCTGCTGAATAAAAACGTCCCTCACACACAATCGATGGAACATTGATGATGACCCCGACAAGTGAACAAGAACTGTCCGAATGCGTGTCCCAAGCCAAAGGGCCCATAGCGATCAAAGGTGGCGGTACACGCGGTGTCGGCGTTGATGGCGATGTGCTGAATACAAACGGCCTGAAGGGGATTGATCTGTATGAACCGGGCGCATTGACGGTTGTGGTTAAGGCGGGAACAGAACTGTCTGAAATCGAAACCACGTTGGCGGGTGAACGGCAGCGTTTGGCGTTCGAGCCGATGGATTATCGCGGTCTGCTGGGTCTAGAGGGAGAACCGACAATCGGTGGTATTGTTGCGGGTAATATCAGTGGCCCACGTCGTATCCAAGTGGGTGCCGCGCGTGATTTTACCTTGGGCGTTCGGTTTGTAGACGGGCAGGGTACGATCGTGAAAAACGGTGGGCGCGTGATGAAGAACGTGACCGGTTATGATTTGGTCAAACTGATGTCGGGCAGTTGGGGAACTCTGGGGGTTCTAAGTGAAGTGTCCCTAAAGGTGCTGCCGATGCCCGAAGCCGAGGCAACGTTGCGCGTGCACGGATTGGACCTGAATGATGCGGTGGGCGCGATGGCTGCAGCACTTGGGTCTCCATACGATGTCAGCGGTGCTGCGCATCTGCCCAATAACGACACAGGCGTAACGATGATCCGCGTTGAGGGGTTCACAGACTCTGTCAGCTATCGCACCGCGCAATTACGTGAAGCACTGGCAAAGTTTGGCGGCGAGATCACGGTAAAAGAAAATGCCGATGATGCATGGGCTGCTGTGCGCGATGTTGAAAATTTCCATGGCAAAGATGGGGATGTTTGGCGCATTTCGGTAAAACCCTCAGATGGCCCAGCCGTTGTCGCAGCAATTGATCCGCTGGAGGCGCAATTTGATTGGGCGGGTGGATTGGTCTGGGTGCGTACTGAACAAGGGAGTGATGTGCGCGCCAAATTGTCAGGCATCACGGGCCATGCCACCTTGGTGCGCGGGACAGGGCAACCACGTTTCCAACCGGAAACAATAGGCGTTGCCGCATTGTCCGCAGGGCTGCGTCAGCGGTTTGATCCGCGGGGCATTTTGAACGCAGGATTGATGACAGCGTAATGACACCTTTGGTGATCATATTTTTGACGGTGTTCGTCGCGGGGCCAATGGCCTTTCTGCTGCTTTTGCGGCTGGCTCCATCAAAACGTCGATCCATTGGATTGGTTTGTTTGGTCGTTGGCTCGACAGGAATGAGCGCCTCTTTGCGTTACCTGTCAGGTGGGTGGGGGCAGGACGCCTTTTACACCTTGGCAGGGATTGGATTTATTTGGGTGGCGTGGATCGCGGTAATTGTTTTCTTGGCGCAGCGATTTCGCCAACTTGATAATCGCCCCCTAATGCGCCGCTGGACGGCAATAATTGGAGCCTTGGCAACAACGGTTCCGTGGTTCGGGCTTGCCTCTGCCCGGATGATGACTTTTTAAGGATTTCGACAGATGCAAACGATGTTTACACCAGAGCAACTTAAGGATCCTGCGATTGAGCGGTCCAACCAGATTTTGCGCAATTGCGTTCACTGCGGATTTTGTACCGCCACTTGCCCGACCTATCAGATACTGGGTGATGAATTGGACAGCCCGCGTGGCCGCATTTATCTGATCAAGGATATGCTTGAGAACGAGCGTGTGCCTGACGAAAAGACAGTAAAGCACATTGATCGTTGCCTAAGTTGCTTGGCCTGTATGTCGACCTGTCCGTCTGGCGTGCACTACATGCACCTTGTCGATCATGCGCGTGACTATATCGAACAGAAATATAAACGCCCGATGTCTGATCGCCTTTTGCGTTGGGTTCTGTCACGTATTTTACCCTATCCAATGCGGTTCCGGATTGCGCTACTGGGTGCGAAGATTGGGCGTCCCTTCGCACGCTTTATGCCAGATGCGCGGTTGCGTGCGATGCTGGAAATGGCCCCGAAAATCATCCCACCTGTCAGCCGCAATGACGACCCGCAAACCTTTGCGCCCAAAGTGGCACGTAAGAAACGGGTCGCTTTGATGACGGGCTGTGCGCAAAAGGCGCTGAACACAGATATCAATGATGCGACCATAAGGTTGCTGACACGTCTTGGCTGTGAAGTGGTTGTCGCTGAGGGTGCAGGGTGCTGTGGTGCCTTAACCCACCACATGGGCAAAACGGCGGAAAGCCACGGAGCTGCGGGCAAGAATATTCGCGCATGGGCTGCTGAAATGGATGGCGACGGATTGGACGCGATTGTGATCAACACATCAGGTTGTGGCACTACGGTCAAAGATTACGGTCACATGTTCCGCAATGATCCATTGGCGGTCGACGCCGCGCGCGTGGCAGAAATTGCTAAGGATGTGAGTGAGGTTCTAATGGACCTAGATTTGCCGACAGGTGCGGACCAAGAGCTGACAATCGCCTATCATGCAGCCTGTTCGTTGCAGCATGGCCAACAGATCAAAACCTTTCCCAAGGATCTGTTGAAGAAGGCTGGGTTCAAAGTGGTTGAACCCAGCGATCCACACCTATGTTGTGGCTCTGCAGGGACCTACAATTTGATGCAGCCTGAAATTTCCAAGCAATTGAGAGATCGAAAAGTACGCAGTATTGAGGCAAAAAATCCCGATATTATCGCTGCAGGCAACATCGGTTGCATGATGCAAATTGGGTCCGCCAGCGGCATTCCGATCGTGCACACAGTCGAGCTGTTGGATTGGGCAACAGGTGGGCCACGCCCGCCAGCATTGGATCGTGCTGAGGCTGCAGAGCCACAGGTTCCAATCTTGCGGTGAATCTGGTTAGTTGCCCTAATTCTGCCGCAACTGACCGATATCCGGTCAGGGTAATGTTTTAGGATTGTTGCTTTGCGTCGCTGGATGTTTCTTTCAATTATGGCTTTGGTTGTTGCCTCTGCTGCGTTTGCGCAGGATGCACGATTGCGCCGTTTGAACACGAGCGATGATGGTCGCGCCTGGCAAGCTGTCGGGCGATTGGATATCGGTGGAACAGGGTTCTGCACGGGTGCATTGATTACGCCTGACCTTGTTTTGACAGCCGCGCATTGCCTGTTCGACAAATCAACGAACGAACGTATCGATCACAAAACTGTCGAATTTCTGGCGGGTTGGCGCAATGGTCGGGCCTCAGCATACCGCAACATTCGCCGTGCTGTTGTGCATCCTGATTATGTTTTTGGTGGCAAAGTTTCGTCGGAACGGGTCCATTACGATTTGGCCTTGCTTGAACTGGATCAACCCATTCGCAACACCACCGTTATCCCTTTTGGCACCGCAGCGCGCCCCCTAAAAGGCGATCAAGTTGGTGTTGTGAGCTACGCCAAAGACAGGTCAGAAGCGCCATCATTACAAGAGGTTTGTGTTGTTCTGGCACGCCAAGAAGGGGTGCTGGTCACCTCATGCTCCGTTGATTTCGGATCTTCAGGCGCACCAATTTTTACCTTCAAAGACGGCGAAGCGCATATCGTCTCCGTGGTTTCAGCCAAGGCTGAAGTAGACGGCGAAAAGGTCTCTTTGGGAACCGCATTGGGCGGCCCTTTGGCGCGATTACGCGCTGAAATGGTGGCTCTTAAAAGGTCCGATCGGATTCAAGTAGACGGGGCGCGCCACGACACTGGCGCGAAATTTATCAAACCATGAAGCATTTTATAATTACATCGTTTCTTTGTCTCAGCGCAGGCTTTGCGCAGGCAGGCAGCAGCAATTTGAAAAAGCTGGAAACCCAAAACGAGGCGCGTGGCTGGCAAGCCGTTGGCCGTCTCGACATTGCCAATAGTGGGTTTTGTTCGGGCACATTGATCGCTCCAGATTTGGTTTTGACGGCGGCGCACTGCGTCTATGACCGCACAACAGGCGCGGCGTACAAACCCAAAGATTTCGTTTTTCGCGCGGGCTTGCGTGAGGGAAAAGCAGCCACAGAACGTCGCATCGTCGGTGTCGCAGCCCATGATGGTTACGTGCCAATGGAACCATTGTCAGCCAAGAACGTGAGCCATGATTTGGTTCTGTTACAGCTGAGCAGGCCAATTCCGTTTTCCGAAATGGACCCCTTCGCATTACACACCGATGTTGTGAAAAACGGTCCCGTCAGTGTGGTGTCCTATGGACGTGGGCGTGCTGATGCACAGTCGCGCCAACGCGAATGTCAGATGATGGATCGCCAAGAGAACGTGTTGATTTTTGATTGTGACGTGACCTATGGATCGTCAGGGGCACCCGTCTTTTCCCACCTGAATGGACGCGGCCGTGTGGTCTCTGTGATCTCGGGAATGACGCAAATCAATGGCAAGAAAGTTGCCCTTGGAATGTACCTACCGCCGCTGATTGCGGACCTTAAATCCCAATTGCGTTCGACCTCGTACACCCCCTCTATCAAGTCTGCACCAAAGGTGCGCCGCTTGGGCGTTGGGAAAAGACGCAATAATACGGGCGCGAAATTTACCAAACTCAGTGGGTCTTGAACCCACAAAAATCCTCCCCACATTGATGTTATCGGAACGCCTAATATTGGGTTTCGGTATTAATCTGGGCCCGTCCGCTACAGGAGGGTCCGACATGAAATCGCTCATCTGTGAGGATATTAAACTATGCGTACTTTTGATTTTGCACCGCTGCACCGCGCCACCGTTGGCTTTGACCAAATCGCTGATATGATGGATCGCGTGCTGACGAACGATGCACCCCAAAACAGTTACCCACCCTACAACATCGAAAAAACGGATGACGACGCGTATCGCATATCTATCGCGGTGGCTGGGTTCTCAGAGCCGGATTTGAATGTTGAGGTACGGGAAAATTCCCTGATCGTTACGGCCAAAAAAGCTGACGAAAATGAGGACAAGAAATATCTACATCGCGGTATTGCCACACGTGCGTTTGAGCGGCGGTTCCATTTGGCCGATCATGTTCGGGTCACGGGGGCCAGCCACGCCGATGGAATGCTGCATATCGACCTGACGCGTGAAGTACCCGAGGCGCTGAAACCACGGCGCATTCAGATCGCCAGCCAGAACGCGATTGAAACGGATGTGGTCGACGCCAAAGCTGTCAACTGATCAAACGAAAGGCCCGCTGAAACCAGCGGGCCTTTTTACGTTTTGCCGTTGGAAAATACGTTACACTGACATGCAGATGTATTTCATTTCCATGAATTCTTCGATGCCGTGATGGCTGCCTTCGCGGCCCAAACCAGATTGTTTTATCCCACCAAACGGCGCAACTTCGGTTGAGATGATGCCAGTGTTCACACCTACAATCCCATATTCCAATTCCTCGGCCACCTTGTAAACGCGGCTTAGATCAGAAGCGTAGAAATACGCGGCCAGACCAAAGATCGTGTCGTTGGCCATCGCGATGACATCATCCACGTCGTCGAATTTGAACAGGGGCGCGAGAGGGCCAAATGTCTCTTCTTGGGCGACCTTCATGTCTTGGGTAACGCCAGTCACAACAGTTGGCTGATAGAAGCTGCCGCCGTATTCATGGGCTGCACCACCGGTCAAAACTGCACCGCCATTGGCAAGGATATCATCAAGGTGCTCTTGCACCTTTGACGCCGCATTTGGGGTGATCATCGGGCCAGTCGTGACGGCCGCGTCAAAGCCATCGCCAACGTTCAAGGCTTCAACCGCGACCTTCAGTTTCGCAGCGAATGCGTCGAAAACGCCGGACTGAACATAGATGCGGTTTGCGCAGACGCAGGTCTGACCGGCGTTGCGGAATTTGCACATCATTGCTCCCTCAACTGCCGCGTCTATGTCTGCGTCATCAAATACGATGAAAGGTGCGTTACCGCCCAACTCCATTGAGCATTTCATAACCTGATCAGCGGCTTGGGCCAAAAGGATGCGGCCAACGGCGGTAGACCCTGTAAAGGTCAATTTGCGCACGATCGGGTTCTCGCAGAACTCTTGTCCTGTGCTTGGTGCGTCAGATGTGGTGACCACTTGGAACACACCGGCGGGGAAGCCTGCGCGCTCTGCAAGCACCGCAATTGCGGTGGCAGACAATGGCGTTAACTCGGCTGGGCGTGCGATGAATGCACAGCCAGCGGCAAGGGCTGGGGCAGCCTTGCGCGTGATCATTGCATTCGGGAAATTCCATGGTGTGATGGATGCCGCAACGCCGATGGGTTGCTTCAAAACTGTAATGCGTTTGTCGCGCTGGTGACCCGGGATGGTTTCGCCGTAAATGCGTTTTGCCTCTTCAGCAAAGAACTCAACAAAGGATGCGCCGTATGCGATTTCGCCTTTGGCTTCGGCCAATGGTTTGCCCATTTCCGCAGTCAGGATAATGCCAAGGTCATCTTGATTTTCCATCATCAGATTGAACCACGTGCGCATAACTGCGCTGCGTTCTTTGGCGGACCATTTGGCCCATTCCTTTTGCGCGACTTCTGCTTTGGCAATGGCAACTCCAACTTGTTCGCGGCTTAAATCTGCAACTTGGGCAACCACATCGCCACGGGCTGGATTGGTCACGTCAAACGTGCCTTTGTCACCGCCAATCCACTCACCGCCCACATAAGCGCGGGTTTCAAGCAGCGTAGGATCGCTTAGCATTACCTTCAGGTTCGTTGTCGTTTCCAGCATTTCATGTTCTCCAGAGATTGCGTGAACAGGGAAAGCAACTAATGTGG
>JAGSGK010000107.1 GCA_023955215.1 Paracoccaceae bacterium | reverse complement strand
CTGGCTCAATATATCCGTGGTGCGTCAGGTGAAGCGGGCTGAGGTGCTTCACTACCATTTGATGCAGTTTTTCGAATTGTTGCTTTTCTTGTTCGGTCTTCACCATGTCGCGCAGGGCATTGATATGCGCCAAAGTGTTATGTGGTCTTTCACGCTTTAGCACACCAACCGCGACCGACGCTTCCAACCATTCGCGTGTTTGCGGGGAAGTGCGCAGCGCTTTTAGTTTTGAGAATAAGCCCCGGCCTCGAAATTTCTTTGAAGGTGTTTCAAACTCAGTCAACACGGCTTGGCGCAGTTCTTGGAGTTCTGAATTCTGATTGGTCATATGACTTTTCCCAGCCCATCTATTGTTGGCGACAGTTCGCGGATCATCGTGCTCGAGATGTTTTGTGTTCGGCCAAGGTATACCACGTCGCAATGCTCTTTCAGGAAATCGAACTTACCCTCCCAGTCGTCACCGATGGTGAAAACATCGATATTGTGGGTGGCGACGTCGCTCACTTTCTGCTCCCAATCGTCTTCGGAAATGATGTCGTCCACGTAGCGCACGCCCTCAAGGTCCAGCTTGCGTTGCTCCCATGAGAACTTGGCGTCTTTACCTTTTAATCGGTTGAAGGTGTCCGAGGACAGCGCAACGGTCAAATGGGTTCCCAGTGCGCGCGCTCTCTTCAAAAGGCGGATGTGGCCATAGTGAAGTGTTCCTTAGTTCCTGTTCGTACCAGACGATCCCCCGACGTGTCAAAAATCCACCTTGCGTCTAGCGATCCACAACTGTGGTCGATTTCGTCTACTTCGTGCCTCATTGGTTCGCGCTTTTGTCGCGTTGTCACTGATATTGGAGATTTTTGGTCGTTTTGCTAGGGGTTTACGGGCCACTGCAGGGTTTACTGTAGAGTGTGTTGCCAAAACAGGACTGTCATCATTAGGGCTGCTATAACGTGCATATTGACTGGTCTGGCCACAGTCTGTGCCTAGGGGTCCTCAAGGTGGTTTGATTTTTGGGATGAACGCCAGAAAACCCCTTCACAATCACCACATAACTTCATATGGAAGCAGAACTTAGTTTGCTTGAAGATTCGGGCGGACTAGGTGTTTCGTCCGAGATGGTGGGTGAAATCTGTAAGTTTAGCTGCAAAGCGACGCTCGCGAATTTCATAATTCCGACCTGAGACGGGAAAAACCGGATTTTTTCGAACCATTGTATGGTTCGTGGCGATCTTTGGCGGACCCGTAAGGACCCGACTGTCAGGGCCGAAATTGGCCTTGGCTGAACTGAGCCGGGGAGTAATCCCCAAATTTGGAGTGAAACTGTGGATAGAGCACAAAAAGAACAATTGGTCGACGAACTCGGCCAAATCTTTGAAAGCTCTGGCGTTGTTGTGGTAAGCCACTACGCCGGTCTGACAGTTGCTAACATGCAAGACCTGCGCGCTAAGGCGTCTGATGCAGGTGCTGCTGTTCGTGTTGCAAAAAATAGGCTCGCCAAGATCGCCCTAAACGATAAGCCATGTGCAAGCATTGCTGATTTGTTGACAGGCATGACCGTTCTAACCTTTTCCGAGGACCCTGTGGCAGCTGCCAAGGTTGCCGAGGACTTCTCTAAGGATAACGATAACTTCGTAATCCTTGGTGGTGCTATGGGCGAGAACGCGTTGGACCGGGCTGGTGTTACAGCTGTTTCCAAAATGCCAAGCCGTGATGAACTCATCGCGACTATTGCTGGCATGCTGGGCGCACCTGCAAGCAACATCGCTGGGGCCATTGGCGCACCTGCAAGCAACATTGCATCCATCTTGTCTACTGTTGAAGACAAGGCGGCTGCGTAAGCAAACGTCATATCGGCGTGTAGTAAACACTGCACGTTGGAACACATTAATATCGTATCGGAGCTAAAAATGGCTGATCTTAAGAAAATGGCAGAAGACATCGTTGGTCTTACACTGCTTGAAGCACAAGAACTAAAAACTATCCTTAAAGACGAGTACGGCATCGAGCCTGCAGCCGGTGGCGCAGTCATGATGGCGGGCCCTGCAGACGGCGCTGGCGCTGCTGAAGAGCAAACAGAATTCGACGTCGTTCTTAAGAACGCCGGCGCTTCTAAAATCAACGTGATCAAAGAAGTTCGCGGCATCACAGGTCTTGGCCTGAAAGAAGCCAAAGACTTGGTTGAAGCTGGTGGCAAAATCAAAGAAGGCGTTGATAAAGCTGAAGCTGAAGACGTTAAAGCTAAGCTGGAAGCAGCTGGCGCGGAAGTTGAGTTGGCCTAAGCCTCTCGCCTTTTGGCAATTCGGAAACGGCGTCTCCCTCGGGAGGCGCCGTTTTTGTTTGTGGGAAATTTTTACTGTTCGCTACGCGGATGAAGCGGACTTTGACCGTAAAAAGCCATTGGCGGCTTTCGTTTGCTAGACTTCGTTAAGCTGGCTTACCTTTGAGGGCATTTAGGCCGAAAAATGGATCGCTTTCGTGAAATAAGAATTGTGTATGGGCGCTTATAGCAGGGCGAGGGGACCAACTGCTTTCAAAGACTCACCAAATGATATTGGAAGAATTGCTGCAAATCGTCACCTTTTGCCGATTTACCAAATTAAAATTTAGAAATTTGGGCGTGAACTTTTTACCTTTTGTGATCATTGGTATTCAAGCCTACGAGGCGTCATGTAATGAAATCTACCAGTTTTCTGCTCAAACTACTCTCTGTTGTTCTAGCGGCAGTAGTAATTTCGTATTTTATGAGGACGCCAAAATATTCTTGGGTCCAACGCCTAGATATTATTGTCCAAACACCTGATGGTCAAAAGTCTGGCTATGGCCTTGTTGAAGTTGTTTTAGCGGTTCCCCGACGTGATAGTTTTTTGGGAAGCCAGTTTTATTGGCGCATTTCAGGTGCCGCTGCTGTTGTCGATATGGGTGACGACAAATATTTGTTTGGCCTCCTGTACAACCGCGATCGCAGCGAGCATCCTGACACTGTTTTTAGGTTTGCGGCGCAAAGAGCGGGTGTGTTGCCAAGGCTTAGCAAAGCTAATGCCCGAGCTTGGTTTAAGCAGGTTATTGCATTGGATAGACCGGTTGAAGTCGACTTTCGAAAACATATAGAGCTCGCCGCTTTCACGAACATGTCCGACCCTAGTAGCATTGTTTCTGTTAGCGATCCTGAAGACTTTGAGCGTATTTTTGGTTCAAAGTATTCGGTTCTTAGGGCGGAAATCAGTATCGTTGATGAAACGCCGTCACCGGATACTCTTTATACTGTGCTTCCTTGGTTAAAAAGCGAAACGGAACCGTTTCCGGGAAGGATAGGTCTGATTAGCGAAATTAAATATTTTTACGAACTAATTGATAGCCGTCACTTTGTTAGGAATCCGCAATGAATGCGGCCAATCAGGTTAGCTCCACAAACGCTCTTTTTGGGGTGCTAAAGTACGGCTGAAATTTAGGTCTCGAAAGCCAACCGGCTCTTAAGTATTTTTCACTTTATGAAACACGACCATTCGCGGTAGCTCAGCACTGGTACAACGGTGCTTGAAGCAGGCATTTTCCCAACCACTGTTGACGACAGTCACAAACATTTGCCACAGTTCTCCGAATAAAATGCTAAGTTTGGAAAAGCACCAATCTCCCCACACCCCCTTGCGTTCGCACCCTTCACCGATTATCCAGCAGTTTCACGCGGTTTCGATTGATTCGAAACCCGTTTTTTCTGTCGCGCAATAAGGAACCGTTAATCACCCCTCTGACCACCAAATGTCACGCAGGGAAACGGTAAGATATTGCACGACACCTGTCTTGGTAAGCGCCTTAAATCAAAGGCATTTTCCAAGGCAGGAGAGGTCGGGAGCTGCACAGTGGGATGTGTGGCAAGAATAGACCTCTCTATCGCTGTCTCGTAGGGATTGGCGCCGTGGCCCGACGGTGCTCGTCTCAATTGAGAAAACTGAAAGGTGACCTAGTCTTATGGCGCAATCGTTCCTTGGTCAGAAACGTCTACGTAAATATTATGGCAAAATCCGTGAAGTATTGGAGATGCCAAATCTAATTGAAGTACAGAAATCATCGTATGATCTGTTCTTGAAATCCGGCGAGGCCGATACCCCCACCGATGGTGAAGGTATCACTGGCGTTTTCCAATCGGTATTCCCGATTAAAGATTTCAATGAAACATCCATTTTGGAATACTCAAAGTACGAGCTTGAAAAGCCCAAGTACGACGTTGAGGAATGCCAACAGCGCGACATGACGTACAGTGCACCGCTTAAGGTGACGCTGCGCTTGATCGTGTTTGATGTGGATGAGGATACAGGCGCGAAGTCTGTTAAAGACATCAAAGAGCAAGACGTGTTCATGGGCGATATGCCACTGATGACACCGAACGGCACATTCGTTGTGAACGGCACAGAGCGCGTCATCGTTTCTCAGATGCACCGTTCACCGGGCGTTTTCTTTGACCACGACAAAGGTAAAACCCACTCTTCAGGTAAACTTTTGTTTGCATGCCGCATTATCCCATACCGTGGTAGCTGGTTGGACTTTGAATTCGACGCAAAAGACATCGTGTTCTGCCGCATCGACCGTCGTCGCAAATTGCCGGTAACAACTCTGTTGTACGCACTTGGTCTAGACCAAGAAGCGATGATGGACGCATACTACGACACCATCGAGTACAAATACGTGAAGAACAAAGGCTGGGTCGCCCCATTCTTCGCAGACCGTGTACGTGGCACACGCCCAACATATGACTTGATCGACGCAGCAACTGGCGAGATCATTGCTGAAGCTGGCAAGAAAGTTACACCACGCGCCGTCAAGAAATTGATCGACGAAGGTAACGTAACTGAGCTGTTGGTTCCATTCGATCATATCGTTGGCAAGTTCGTGTCCAAAGACATCATCAACGAAGAAACTGGCGCGATTTATGTCGAAGCTGGTGACGAGTTGACACTTGAGTACGACAAAGATGGCGATCTTATCGGGGGCACAGCCCAAGAGTTGATCGAAGCCGGTATCACGGACATCCCAGTCCTCGACATCGACAACATCAATGTTGGCCCATACATGCGCAACACACTTGCGATGGATAAGAACATGAACCGCGACACCGCGCTCATGGATATCTACCGCGTGATGCGCCCAGGCGAGCCACCCACCGTTGAAGCCGCGTCAAACCTGTTTGACACGTTGTTCTTCGATAGCGAGCGTTATGACCTTTCCGCGGTAGGCCGTGTGAAGATGAACATGCGTTTGGCTTTGGGTAAAGAAGACACTCAGCGTACGCTGGATCGCGAAGATATCGTTGCTTGTATTAAAGCATTGGTTCACTTGCGTGACGGTCAAGGCGACATCGACGATATTGACCACTTGGGCAACCGTCGTGTGCGTTCTGTTGGCGAGTTGATGGAAAACCAATACCGTGTTGGCTTGCTCCGTATGGAGCGCGCGATCAAAGAGCGTATGTCTTCTGTCGAAATCGACACAGTCATGCCTCAGGATCTAATCAACGCGAAACCAGCAGCTGCTGCGGTACGTGAATTCTTCGGCTCATCGCAGCTGTCGCAATTTATGGACCAAACCAACCCGCTGTCCGAGGTTACGCACAAGCGTCGCCTTTCAGCGCTTGGCCCAGGCGGTTTGACACGTGAACGTGCTGGCTTTGAGGTGCGCGACGTGCACCCAACGCACTACGGCCGTATGTGTCCAATTGAGACCCCAGAGGGTCCGAATATTGGTCTGATCAACAGCCTTGCTACGTTTGCACGTGTAAACAAGTATGGCTTTATCGAAACACCGTACCGCAAAGTCGAAAACCGCATGGTTACCGATGAAGTGCAGTACATGTCCGCGACTGAGGAAATGCGCCACACTGTGGCACAGGCCAACGCGAAGCTGGACGAAAACGGTCGTTTCGAGAATGATTTGGTCAGCACACGTCAATCTGGTGACTACACGCTTGCACCATCTGACAACGTTGATCTGATCGACGTTTCACCAAAACAGCTAGTATCTGTAGCGGCATCCTTGATCCCGTTCCTAGAAAACGACGATGCGAACCGGGCCCTTATGGGTTCGAACATGCAACGTCAGGCGGTTCCATTGCTTCAGGCAACGGCTCCACTTGTTGGTACTGGTATCGAAGAAGTTGTGGCACGTGACTCTGGTGCGGCATACATGGCGAAACGCGCTGGCATCATCGACCAAGTCGACGCCACACGTATCGTTTTGCGTGCGACCGAAGATCTTGAGCTGGGCGACGCAGGCGTAGACATCTACCGCATGCGTAAGTTCCAACGCTCCAACCAAAACACCTGCATCAACCAGCGTCCGCTGGTTAAAGTTGGCGAACGCGTGACCAAAGGTCAGGTTATTGCTGATGGTCCGTCTACGGACATGGGTGAATTGGCCTTGGGTAAAAACGTGGTCGTCGCGTTTATGCCTTGGAACGGTTACAACTACGAAGATTCTATTCTGATTTCCGAGCGCGTTTCACGCGATGACGTATTTACTTCGATCCATATCGAAGAATTTGAAGTCGCCGCACGTGACACAAAGCTAGGCCCAGAAGAAATCACACGCGATATTCCAAACGTTGGTGAAGAAGCGCTGCGCAACCTCGACGAGGCAGGCATCGTTTACATCGGCGCGGACGTAGAGCCAGGTGATATTCTTGTCGGTAAGATCACACCAAAAGGCGAAAGCCCGATGACACCAGAAGAAAAACTTCTGCGCGCCATCTTTGGTGAGAAAGCCTCTGACGTCCGTGACACATCTTTGCGCGTAAAACCCGGTGACTTCGGCACCGTGGTTGAAGTGCGTGTGTTCAACCGTCATGGCATCGAAAAAGACGAACGTGCCCTACAAATCGAACGGGAAGAGGTCGAACGCCTTGCCCGTGACCGTGATGACGAGCTAGCGATCCTTGATCGCAACATCTACGCACGTCTGCGCGATCTGATGATGGGTAACGAAGTTGCAAAAGGCCCTAAAGGCGTAAAAGCAGGCGCGCCTGTTGATGCTGACATGTTGGAAGCGTACCCACGCTCCGCATGGTGGCAGATCGCCCTTAAGGACGAAGATGCAGCACAAATCGTCGAAGCTTTGAACGAGCAGTACGAAGTACAGAAGCGTACTTTGGATGCCCGCTTTGAAGACAAAGTCGAAAAAGTACGTCGTGGCGATGACTTGCCACCAGGCGTGATGAAGATGGTCAAAGTATTCATCGCCGTGAAGCGTAAGCTTCAACCAGGTGATAAAATGGCCGGCCGTCACGGGAACAAAGGTGTTATTTCCAAAGTTGTTCCAATGGAGGACATGCCGTTCCTTGCAGACGGTACTCCAGTCGACTTCTGTTTGAACCCGCTTGGCGTTCCATCACGTATGAACGTTGGTCAGATCCTTGAAACACACATGGGTTGGGCTGCACGCGGCTTGGGCATCAATGTTGATGAGGCTCTGCAAGAGTACAAACGTTCTGGCGATCTAACGCCTGTTCGTGAAGCGATGCAGTTGGCTTATGGCGATGACGTCTACGAAGAAGGCCTTGCTGGTATGGACGAAGCTGATCTGCTTGATGCAGCCAGCAACGTCACAACTGGTGTTCCAATCGCGACGCCAGTATTTGACGGCGCGAAAGAAGCTGACGTGAACGACGCACTAACACGTGCTGGTTTCGACACTTCTGGACAGTCTGACTTGTTTGACGGTCGCACAGGCGAGAAGTTCTCCCGTCAGGTTACTGTTGGCGTTAAATACCTGCTTAAACTGCACCACCTTGTGGACGACAAAATCCACGCGCGTTCTACTGGTCCATACTCGCTGGTCACACAGCAGCCATTGGGCGGTAAAGCGCAATTTGGTGGACAGCGCTTTGGTGAGATGGAGGTCTGGGCACTTGAAGCTTATGGCGCTGCATACACCTTGCAGGAAATGCTGACCGTGAAATCGGATGACGTAGCTGGACGGACGAAAGTCTACGAAAGCATCGTCAAAGGCGAGGACAACTTTGAAGCTGGTATTCCAGAGTCCTTCAACGTTCTCGTTAAAGAAGTCCGTGGCCTCGGCCTGAACATGGAACTCCTGGATGCTGAGGAAGAAGAATAACGGATCAAGGCGGGGAATAACCCGCCTTACCGAAACTCTCTTTTGATGCCTCCCTTTCAAGGATTTGAAAATGAACCAGGAACTTACAAACAACCCGTTTAACCCACTAACGCCTGCAAAAGCGTTTGATGAGATCAAAGTATCTTTGGCATCGCCAGAGCGCATCTTGTCGTGGTCTTTCGGTGAAATCAAAAAGCCAGAAACCATCAACTATCGTACGTTCAAACCTGAGCGTGATGGCCTGTTCTGTGCACGTATCTTTGGCCCAATCAAAGATTACGAATGCCTATGCGGCAAATATAAGCGCATGAAGTATCGCGGCGTTGTCTGCGAGAAATGTGGTGTTGAGGTAACGCTTCAAAAAGTACGTCGTGAGCGTATGGGCCACATCGAACTTGCGGCACCAGTTGCACACATCTGGTTCCTGAAATCGCTTCCATCCCGCATCGGCTTGATGCTGGACATGACATTGCGTGATCTGGAACGTGTTCTGTACTTCGAAAACTACGTCGTTATCGAACCAGGCCTAACTGAGCTGTCTTACGGCCAGATGATGTCTGAAGAAGAGTACATGGACGCGCAAGATGCGTACGGCATGGACGCATTCACCGCCAACATTGGTGCTGAAGCGATCCGCGAAATGCTTGCTGCGATCGACCTAGAAGCTGAAGCTGACCAGTTGCGTGCCGATTTGGCCGAAGCAACAGGTGAGTTGAAGCCTAAGAAGATCATTAAGCGTCTTAAAGTTGTGGAATCTTTCCTAGAATCCGGCAACCGTCCAGAGTGGATGGTTCTGACAGTTGTTCCAGTGATCCCACCAGAGTTGCGCCCATTGGTGCCACTTGATGGCGGCCGTTTTGCGACGTCTGATTTGAACGACCTTTACCGTCGTGTGATCAACCGTAACAACCGTCTGAAACGCCTGATTGAGCTTCGCGCACCTGACATCATCGTACGTAACGAAAAACGTATGTTGCAGGAATCTGTGGATGCATTGTTCGACAACGGCCGTCGCGGTCGTGTGATTACTGGCGCCAACAAGCGTCCGTTGAAATCACTGTCTGACATGTTGAAAGGTAAGCAAGGTCGCTTCCGTCAGAACCTTTTGGGTAAACGCGTCGATTTCTCTGGTCGTTCGGTCATTGTGACTGGTCCAGAGCTTAAGT
>JAGSGK010000020.1 GCA_023955215.1 Paracoccaceae bacterium | reverse complement strand
CAAGACGAATGGACTATTCTGGCATCAAATAACGGCTAAATATGATCCAATTCTGCAAGAATGACCTCCCTTAACAGCATGTCGCGGCATTCTTCGAGTACTACATCTCGCTCATATTGCTGTCCTCTTTAATGACACTTTTTCAGTGTTCGTTTCCTAAGATCACGATAACGCAGCCAATCGCCCGTTGTAAACAAGGGTCAACGCCCCGGCGTTGACTTGTCTTCAACAGCGTGACAAAAAAATTATGCTAACTCGAAACCTGTAGGAGCCTAAGCATGGATATTCTGGCTGTTACATGTATGCGAAACGAAGGCCCCTATTGCGTTGAGTGGATCGCCCATCACCGCGCCGCCGGCTTTACTAGATTCCTGATCTATACACATGACTGCACCGATGGAACGGACGTACTGTTGGACCTACTGCCGGACGTGACGCATGTTTCGTTTACTGTCGTGGAAGGGAAATCTTCGCAGTGGCGCGCGATGCAACTGGCAGACAAACATCCCTTGATGGCAGAAACCGATTGGGCGATGTTCTTTGATTGCGACGAATTCCTATGCCTCCAAGCACCAATGCTAACCATCCGCGACCTTCTAACAACTGTTCAAGACGATACAGATGCGATCGCTCTTCAATGGCGGCTGTTTGGATCTTCAGGGGAAACCAACTGGACATCAGGCCTTACGATAGAGCGTTTCACCCACGCGGCACCTTTGGATTTCAACCTGCCTGCCGGCTGCTTTTTCAAAACCCTGTTTCGGCCATCAAAATTCCAGAAAATTGGCGTTCACCGCCCGAAAAACAAAAAGAATGGAACGCAGAATTGGCTGTTGGGGGGCACACAAGCTGCTGCGCCTGCATTCACCAACGATGACAAACGGATAAATCTATTTGGGCTAGTAGGTGAAAAGCCCATCGCTTGGCTCAATCATTACTCAACCAAATCAGTAACCGAATTCATGGTAAAGCGTGAACGGGGGTTGCCGAACCGGCGCACCAAAAACATCGATTTAAGTTATTGGGCCGAGCGGAATTTCAATACCATTGAAGACCACACCATCAAGCCAATGCTACCCTCGACGATGGACGCTTATACTGAACTTCTAAAAGTTGAAGGTGTTTCAGAATTGGTTCTACAGGCAGAAAAAATGCACAAGGGAACCTTCGATACGCTCATGAACCAGCGCGAGAGCGTCATGCTTTTTCTACACCTCTCACTTTTAATTGGTAGTGAGGCACCAAATTCCAAAGACGTCCACACCCATCTAAAAAGACTAGCGGCGTCGACCCCATAATGGTTCGCTTGGACCACCCCAACGGTTAGGCAGTCCAAGCGCATTGGCAAAATTAGAGACGCAAACCGCTATCTATGTCGAAATAGTGCGCTAACTCTGGATCAATTGTGAAACCAATCGTGTCGCCCTTTTGGGCCTTTGGTGGTTTCAAAGTTTTTGCGATGAATTCCACACCGGTTTCAGAGATCAGGTGTACCAAAGCGTATTCGCCTAAATTCTCGACCAGATCCAAACGACCTTCGACAACAGCTTTTGCCTTCGTAGATACAACCAAATGTTCAGGACGCATTCCTACATTCGTAGTTTCTGCCAGGGGTGCACCCAGAACTTTCGCCGCATTCGCAGACAGGTCTTTTGTAGAGAAAAAGTTCATTTTCGGGCTGCCAATGAATTGCGCAACAAAGGCATTTGCTGGTCGGTCATACAGCTCGATTGGAGAACCAACTTGCTCAATTCGACCATCACGTAGCACAACAATCTTGTCGGCCAGCGTCATCGCCTCGACCTGATCGTGGGTCACGTAGATCATTGTTGTCTGCAAACGTTCATGCAAGCGTGCGATTTCCAAACGGGTTTGAACACGTAACGCAGCATCAAGGTTAGACAACGGCTCATCGAACAAGAATACTTTAGGATCGCGAACAATCGCGCGGCCGATCGCAACACGTTGGCGTTGACCACCGGACAAGTTGCGTGGGCTGCGGTCGAGATAATCAGTGATCTGCAAAATTTCAGCAGCAGCTCTGACTCGGCTATCAATTTCGGCCGGGTCCGTCTTTGCTTGCTTTAGGCCAAACGCCATATTCTTGTACACAGTCATATGCGGATAAAGCGCATAGGATTGGAACACCATCGCAACACCACGCTTTGACGCTGCAACATCATTAACGACCTCGTCACCAATCGCGACGGTTCCGTCAGAAATTTCTTCAAGGCCTGCGATCATACGCAGCAACGTTGATTTACCGCAGCCCGACGGGCCAACAAAAACAACGAATTCGCCGTCTTCAATATCAAGGTCAACGCCATGCATAACTTGCGTTACACCATAGCTTTTGCGGACATCGCGTAGGGTTAGACCGGACATTTTAGCTCCAATTCTTTAATCTCACGTCGCAGGGTTTCGACGAATTCAGGATAGGTTTCAGGAAGGTCGCCCCAAAGCTGACGGTTGGTCAAAAACGCCTCTGAGCCTAGCAAGGCTTCAAGGTCGTTCCAGCTGGGTTCGACATAATCAAACGGGATTTTTCCGGCGGCCACGTGGCGTGCAAAGACATACCAGCTGGCGATACTGCGAATGGCAAAGATCGGCAGGATACCCTGGACGAAACAGCCAGAAAGCGTCGGCCGAATGAATATTGGGAACTTTGCCATACCGTCTGCACAAATACGCGCGATGGTGTCGCCGATTGCTTCATTTCCAAACCGACGTTCAATCGCGACCAAATAGTCTTCCTTTGAAAAAGGTAAATCGATTGTAATTGCAGGCAATACTTCTTGAGTTTCAAAGCTCTGGAAGTGCGCATTCAAATGCGGGACCCGCATCGCTGCGTCAAAGGTTTCTACACCCTCAAGCGCCGCCAAATACGCCAAGGCAGTATGGCCGCCGTTCAAAACGCGAATTTTTGTCTCTTCGTAAGGGTCAACATCAGATGTCACAGTCACACCGGCCTGTGCCAAGTCCGGCATCTCTGCGCCAGCACTGTCTTGAAGCACCCACTGAATGAAATCTTCAGCCATAATAGGCGAAGTCACATCTTTACCAACCAGTAAGGACAATTCGGGCCCAAGCTCAGCAGGGCTACGCGGCGTGATACGGTCCACCATAGAGCAAGGAAATGCGACATTTGCCTCGACCCAATCAGCCAACATCAAATCGCCACAGGCAACCAAATAAGCTAGCAAATTGCGCCGCAACATTTTTCCATTTTGGCGGATGTTATCACAGCATGCGATCGTCAAAGGCGCACCAGTTTCAGCGGTACGCTTTGCCAATCCAGCACGCAAATACCCATAGACGCTTTGCGGTTTGCCACCGGTCAATTCAGCATTGATTGTTGAATCAGTAAGGTTCAATTCGCCGTTCGGATCCGTGTAATAACCACTTTCGGTCACTGTAATAGTTACCAAATGGACTGACTCTTTGGCCAACAGCGCTTCAGATTCTGTTGGCGCAATGCTCCAGTCTTTAAATTGAACATGTGGACGAACGCGACGCAACGCAACTTCGCCTCCGGACGAAAAGGATTTCAGATGATAACCGTCGTGCGTATCGATGTCGGCAACAGCCGCGTCAAAATGTGCGGATTCGGAGCCACGCAGATTGACTGCTGCGATGCCCCAACGCAAATCGTTAGAACATGCCATATAGTCGTCAATGTAGACAGCCTGATGCGCGCGATGAAACGCACCAAAACCTAAATGCACGACACCAACTTGGCAGGCTGAGCGATCATATTCTGTCGCAAAAATGGGGGTGGTTGCCGCATTGTTCATCAGCTGTTCTCCAATTGCGGTGCAAGGTCTTTGCGCGCGGTTTCGCGATACTCAGAAGGGGTCATACCCTTCACTTTCAAAAAGTGCCTATTAAAGTTGGCAAGATTTTTGAACCCAGCTGACTGGGAAATTGTGATGATCTGATCATCAGATGCATACAACATTCCACAGGCTTCTCCGATACGGATCCGGTTCAGGAACTCGACAAAACTGTGACCCGTCACCGTTTGAAAATTACGGCTAAAGGTTATCTCAGTCATACCCGCCATCTTCGCGGCATCACTTACTGAAAGAGTTTCGCTGAACTCTTTCACAATAAAATCAACAACCTCAGCAATACGAGCATGTTTGCTCCCACCCTGCGGCTGGATCAATTTTGTGACTGACAGTGTTTTCTTTTCAGCGTGCTCATTCAAGCGCACAAGAAAGCGCACAAACGAGAGGATGCGTTCAGCACCTTTATTGTCACGGATTGCTTCCATGTGTCCGCGTGCAAACGTCGGGTTGAAACCCTCGAAAATAATACCAGACTGAGCGAGCTGTAGAAGTTGCAGAACTTGCGAGAATTCTGGGAAGCCTTCCGCCAACTTCTCAACACTTTCGTGGCTAAACTGAACCAGCATATCGCGCGTTGAAACCGGCTTCGACCAAACTTTATCTGTCACCCAGTTGTGCGGCAGATTCGGCCCTGTCATGAACAGATCGCCGGCCTTAAAGTCACCGATATGGTCACCAACAAATGCCTTGCCACGCGTCTCGGTGATCAGATGCAATTCGTATTCTTCATGCGCATGCCACCGGCACAAATCATTCGGCCACCCGTGCTGCAGGTAGCGAATTGACCGCGTGCTGCGGTCCACCATTTCAATTTCTGGAGCAATTATTGACATCTGTTCACCGTAGCACGTTGCCACCATCGACACCGATGGTTTGGGCGGTCAGATAAGATGATTGCTCACTCGCCAGGAACACTGCAGCACGTGCAACATCGTCAGGCGACCCCATGTATCCAAGCGGAACAGACGCTCCAACTTCGCGCTTCTTTTGGCCAATTTCTTTGCCTTCAAACTTGGCAAAAAGCGCGTCAACTGTTGCCCACATTGGCGTGTCGATCACGCCAGGGCTAATCGCATTTACCCGGATCTTATGTGGCGCCAACGCAAGTGCTGAAGACTGCGTATAACTGATAACCGCAGCCTTGGTTGCACAGTAATGTGCGACCAAGGCTTCGCCACGATGACCGGCCTGCGATGCAAGGTTGATGATTGAACCCTGCTGCTTGTTGGCAACCATCGACTTGGCACTAGCCTGCATAACAGCATAAAATGCACGTACATTTACACCAAACAATTTATCAAGTTGATCAAGGTCACCGGAATCCAAGACGCTGCCCATCGCAAACAACGCGGCATTGTTAAAAAGCACATCAGGTTTGATTTGCTCTATCCAATCGCAGCACGCGCTAAGATCTGTATCACTCAATAAGTCGAACGGATGATAGGTTGCCAGACCGTCAAAGGTATCCGCGATGTCCGTGGCATAAACAGTAGCTCCAAGAGCCGCAAAATGCGCGACCGCACTGGCACCGATGCCACCAGATGCACCAGTGACCAGACAAACTTTGCCAGTCAAATCTGTTGGTGCAGCGTTAAAGGTCACTTGACCGCTCCAAATGTGAGGCCAGCGACAAGCTGCTTCTGGCAGAACCAACCAAGGATAACGATTGGCGCAACGGCAGCGGTGGATACAGCAGCCAAACGACCAAAGAACAAGCCTTCTGGTGCGCGGTTACCTTCAATCAAAGTGGATAATGTCGCCGCGTCGATCGTGGTCAAACGTACAGTCCAATACGCTTCGTTCCAGCAGAAGATGAAAGT
Source organism: Paracoccaceae bacterium (assembly GCA_023955215.1). Classification (GTDB taxonomy): domain Bacteria; phylum Pseudomonadota; class Alphaproteobacteria; order Rhodobacterales; family Rhodobacteraceae; genus Ascidiaceihabitans. The sequence goes on along the minus strand of JAGSGK010000020.1, from coordinate 15,121 downwards.
CAGCAATGCCGTTGATGCAATGCCACCCCAAGCCAGTGGAATAAGAATATCTTTGATTTCGCCCCAAGTGCTGACGCCGTCCATCTTACCAGCTTCAATGATCTCTTTCGGAATCTCTTTGAAGTATGTGAACAGCATCCAAATCACGATTGGCAGGTTGATCAAGCACAAGACCAAGATGACCAAGAAATGCGTGTCGTAGATGCCAAGAATGTTTTTCGTCAAGAAGGTCATTGGGTATAGCACCGCAGCGGCCGGTAGCATTTTGGTCGACAACATCCACATCAAAATATCTTTTGTATGCCGGCTGGGGTTGAATGCCATTGCATAGGCTGCAGGCACACCAACCACCAAAGCAAACAATGTTGCGAAGCTTGACGTGATTACGGAGTTGATTGCAAAACGCCAGTAATCATAATTCTGAGTCATATTGGTGTAGTTATCGAGTGTAGGCGTGAAAAAGAACAAGAATTCTGGCTTCACTGCGTCAGCATCCGTTTTGAAGCTGGTGAATACCAACCAAAAAATAGGGAAGAAGAAGACCAGTGCGATGATCCAAGCCAGTGCAGGCCAAAGGACATTGCCAAGTTTTGAGCTTTGAGAAACTGTTGCCATTGTCTTGTTCCTTAATCCATCAAACTCTTGCCAACCATGCGCAACAAGAAGATTGCGATAATATTGGCAAGGATGACTGCGAAGATGCCTGTGGCACTCGCAGCACCGATGTTGTTGTTGGTAAATTCACCGATCAAGTAGGGCAGGTTTTTGTTACCGCTGCCGCGACTTACAATTTCAATCTCAGCATATAGAGACAGGTGAAAAATTGACTGGATCATCACAACGATCGCAATTGGACGCGCCAAGTGTGGAACCGTTAGATTGATGAACTGTGACCATGGAGACGCGCCATCCAGTGTCGCAGCTTCTTTTTGAGACTCATCTTCAGACTGCAAAGATGTCATGAAGATGAGCACAGCGAATGGTGTCCATTGCCACGCAACCATCATGATAACAGCATATGCTGAGGTCTGCGTCGCACGAAAAGATATGGGTTCGAACGTCGGCCACAAATTGAAGAACGCGCCTAGGACAGGAAAGTCCCGCAATCCATCGATGATATTGTTAATCCCGCCGACGGCAATTCCCTGAAGGCCCAAAACTGGATCCAAGATCATGTTGATCCACAATACCGCGTTCACAGCTGGCATCACGAAGAAAGGGGAAATTAGTAGAACACGAACGATACCGCGTCCCGGGAAGGATTTGTTGATCAGGACCGCGATGCCAAGCCCAAGAACCACTGTGATTACCAGAATACTGGTAACAATGAATACTGAGTTCTGGATTGCGAACCAAAAGTCTTTGGCGTCCAAAACGTATTTATAGTTCCCAAACCCACGCCAATTGCTAAGGGATGGCGTCATCCACTCAGGGCGTATTGAACTATTAAGAACATAGCGGATGAAAGAAAAATACAGCGTCATGCTGAGGGGAACGAGCATCCAGATGAGCAACAAGATAACTGCTGGAGTCTGAAGTATGCGGGGGAGCGTTCTATTGGACATGGCTCAAGTAACCCTTGCGAAGCGGTGGTTTCATTACGTGTGATTATCGGCGGATGTTCGTCTGTGGAGGCAATAAATTTGTGTGTCGCCGTCGGCCAGATGAACGAAAATTCTAGTGAAAGATAGGATAGGGCCCGATAGTTTCCCATCGGGCCCCACTCTATTTAGCTAGATAGCTTAGTAGTAGCCCGCTTCAGACATGATTGCGTCTGCTGCTGCTTGTGACGCTGCCAAAGCTTCGTCTACTGATTTCGCGCCGGAAAGAGCCGCTGCGATTTCTTGTGCAACTGCAGTACCAACCTCTGGGAACTCAGGGATCGCTGCAAACTGAACGCCTACGTATGGCTTGATGTCTGTAGCTGCTGGAGCTGCAGATTCAATCGCTGCCATCTCAGCTGCTGCGAATTTCGCAACTGCTTGGAACTCAGGAATCGCATATGTTGACGCACGTGTACCTGTTGGAACAGAACCCCAACCGAAGTCTGGGTGGTTACCTACAGCTTGGATGTACGCTTTAGATGTTGCCCACTCGATGAAGTCGTGTGCAGCTTCTGAGTTTGGTGAACCAGTTGGAACAGCCATCGCCCATGCCCACAACCAGTTCGCGCCCACTGGGTTACCAGCGTTTGGAGACTGTGCGTAAGCAACGTTGTCGTTTTCTAGGAATGATGCAGCGATTGTCGCATCGATCCACATGCCGCACTTGTCTTCGTTGTACAAAGCCAAGATCTCGTTGAAGGAGTTACCTTCTGAGCCTGGAGGGCCGTAGTTACCCAATAGATCAACGTAGAAGTTGATCGCAGCTTTCCACTCGTCTGACTCAAGAGCTGGACGCATATCTGCATCGAACCAAGCGCCACCGAAAGAGTTCACAACAGTTGTTACGAACGCCATGTTGTCGCCCCAACCTGGCTTACCGCGCAAACATGCACCGTAAACGCCGTTGTCTGGGTCGTGCATTGCAGCAGCTGCTGCTTTGACGTTGTCCCATGAGTCGTTGTCAGCGATTGTTACGCCAGCAGCTTCAGTTAGGTCCTTGCGGTACATAACCATTGAAGATTCACCATAGAATGGTGCTGCGTATAGCGTACCTTCGTGTGACAGACCGTTGCGCATTGCTGGCAGCATGTCGTCAACATCGTACTCTGCGCCGAACTCAAGTGGCTCGATCCAGCCTGCAGCGCCCCAGATTGGTGCTTCTTGCATGCCGATATTGATGATGTCGTACTGGCCACCACCGGTTGCGGTGTCAGATGTTACTTGCTCACGGAGCACGCCTTCTTCTAGTGAAACCCAGTTAAGAGTCACGCCAGTATCAGCAGTGTAAGCTTCAGCAACTTTTTGCATGTTGCATCATGTGACCGTTGTTCACGATCGCAATGGTCAACTCAGCTGCGTGACCGTCAGCAACTGCAACAGATGCACTTGCGATGCCCATTGCTAGGCCAAGGGCCGTATTACGTAGAGATGTCATGTTAGTCCTCCCAAAAAAGATTACAGATTCGTCTTTCTGTGCTCTTAGATTGCGTGATTCTTTAGCGTCGCGCAAATACTATAGGGACAAAAACACATACGTTTCCATCATATTCAGAAGATATTTCGGCTATTGAGAGATGAAAAACAGAACTCAACCACTTCGCTAGCACTCATAACGCTGGGCCCAATAGTCCTGATTAACGGATACGATAACAAGACTGTGGTGAAAGGAACACGCTGTCACAAGCCTGTAGTTTGTTGGATTCTTGAGAAAAATTAATGTTCAGGTAGGGCGTCAGAGCTGATGGTCGGGTAGTGTAGTGCAGGACCATCAATCAAATTTTACGGATCTTACCCCACCGCCTGAAATCCAAACGGTGAGGCAAGGATTCGAAAGACTATACGTTTTCAACCAAAGCAATCAGTTTCTTATGATCTTGATCGAATGACCGAATGCCACTCGCCATCAGCTCAGTAGCCATCGGATCTGCGTTGATTTGGTATCTGAAATCGGCTTCTGAAAGGGTTGCGGTTGGTGCTGTTATCTCTGTTACAGGGGACAGTACCCGCGTCAATTCACCAGTCTCGTTTTCGAGTTCATCCAATAAGGTTGGCGCGATAGTTAGGTTGTCACAACCCGCCAAAGCCTTGATTTGTCCAATGTTACGAAATGAGGCGCCCATCACGACTGTTTCAATGCCTTCAGCCTTAAAATTGCGATAGATTTCACGAACAGATTTCACACCAGGATCTTCGCCAGCAGCATAGCTGTCGCGGCCTTCTGCTTTTTTATACCAATCTGTGATCCGACCAACAAACGGAGAAATCAAGAAGGCACCTGCTTGTGCAGAACCCAGCGCTTGCGACATCGAAAAGACCAACGTCAGGTTGCAGTCAATGCCTTCCTTCTGAAGAACCTCCGCCGCACGAATACCCTCCCACGTCGCCGCTAATTTAATGAGAATGCGCGACTTATCGACGCCACGCGTTGCGTAGTCTGCAATGATCTCACGACCACGGGCAATTGAGGCTTCTGTATTAAAAGACAAGCATGCGTCGACCTCGGTCGAAACACGACCGGGTACCAGTTTGGTCAATGTCACACCAAAAGCAACTGTAAGTGTCGCACAAATTTCTTCGGCAGACAGACCCTTAGCACGGCCTGCTGCAACTTCAGCATTGATGATGTCTAAGGACGCAGGGTCTTGTGCTGCCTTCAAGATCAACGAGGGGTTCGTTGTGCAATCGACCGGAGCATAGCGTTTGACCGCGTCAACATCCCCCGTATCTGCGACCACTGTGGTCATTTGGCGAAGTTGGTCGAGAGTGTTGGTGGTCATATCTAATCCTGTTTGCTTGCATAGAGGAAACGCCACCGCGACGTTTCTTGGTTGGATAATCTGCTATACTCCCATTTTCGTGGATATTGAACTTGTTGTCTATATGTGTCGGTCCAAACAACCAGTGTTGGCAGAAAGTCCAACAGTTAGGCTTTCACGATGCGCAAAATTCGCTATGGAACCGCGCGCCGAGTTTTACGTTTTACTTCATTTGATACCAAAGGGACCTTTTCGTGTGCACCACGTTCAAAATGCAAACTTGTGAGATCGGCTTAAAGCTGCGGATGAAGGCGGACCGATTATTCAATGATTTTGGAGCTGTCAGGTTTCAGAAACGACGAACCCCGCCGTTTTACGGGCGGGGTGTCGGTTTCGTTGGTTGCGGGAGCTCGGTTTGGACACTGTTTCCGAGAAATGACAGAGGCCTTCATCACAAGGTGAAAGTTGCGATTTGCAACGCGAACGGCCCAAAGCGGACATGCCCGTTTGACACATCTGGCGGAAAGCGGCCCTTTGCTGCAGGTGCGAGGAGGCAAAACGTCAACTGCGAGAGCCGACATTCAAACAACCATGAACCCCGAGTTCTTTCAGCACCGCCGCAAGGCCGTTTGGAGCCCATTCAAAAATTTGCCTGCGTCGCAAGAAATCTCCGGTGACAAGAGATTGACGGCATTATGTATCAAACGCACCAACCCAGATCCGGGGGGCTGAGTGATTAGGACGCCACAGAAAACACAGTGTGTGAATCGTTTGTTCCAGACAGGTATTGTGGATTCACAGCCCCGTTTTTATAAGGTTTGTTGTAGGTGCGTTTGATACATACGGCCGGAGATGGATCCCATAAGTCATGAACGGCTGGTCCTGGCCATTCTTTGGTATAGGCGTTGATAGACAGCGCAGATTTGCTGCTAATAACTCGTATTTTATTGGATTGGGCTTACACTCAGGACCAGTTCAGGCGGCTATAAAATCGAAAAAAGCTCTACTTTTACGCTGCTCTCTAGTCGGGTACCGGTTCCGATAAAAAGCAAGCGGTTTACCCACGCATATCGGGGATCACCGGTTTCCAATCGTGCGTGTGTCCGCATGTAATAGCTGACCGGATCGACAGTCTTGCCTTCAGCGAGTGCCGCTATGATATCAGGCGGGCCGTGCCTAAAGCCATAATTGATAATTTCAATTACTGCGCCGTCGTGGGTTTCCATTGCATAACGTGTATCCAGTTCTGCCGTGCCATCAGCAAAGATTGTTTGCCAATCCGCGCCAACATTCAAAATATGCCCCTGCAATTTGGGCCCAGTCACTGCGCCACCTATGATTGGAATAATCCGCCGAGTGCCCGCGCGGCCGTGCCCTATTTCTTTAATTGGGTCTAGCTTCACATCCAAAGTGCAAACATGCTCAAGCTGGGGCAGTCTCATCACGTATATCCTTTTTAAGATAGTGTAACGTCAAGATGACCGCCGAAAGTGCCAGGCCAACAAACATTACAACAGGTGTCTTCCATAATAATAAGACTGCCGCCAAAAGCCGTAGAGCAACTTCGTAATTTGACATGGCTGTTTTGTCGAAACGGCTCAATGCTGACGCAATCAGATATAGCGCCAAGGCAAGTCGTGCCAACAGCATGCTAAGTTGTCCCCAATCGGCTTGGCCTGAATAGCCGTCGATCAAAGCGCGCTGACCGGAGTCATCCGTGATTGTCACAGCTTCTTGGATCAACAACAGTTCGGGATACCACGCAAAAACAAATGGGATGGTAAACATTACGATGCCCACACGCACGGCCGCAAACCCTGTTCGCATCGGCTCTGCTCCGGTGATAGACGCGGCGGCAAATGCAGCGACGGCGACGGGGGGCGTAATGGCGGAGGCTACGGCAAAGTAGAACACAAACATATGGGCTGTGAAAAAGCTGACGCCAAGATTGGCCAGCAACGGCCCCAACAAAAGAGCGACGTTCACATAGGCCGGCACCGTAGGCATTCCCATGCCCAAGAGGATCGCGCAGAACATGGTGCAGATCAACGCCAACATCAGGTAAACCCCGCCCACGATCGGGATTTCAAACCCAAAGAGACGCAGCACTGTGACCTTTTCCAACCAAGAGGTGACAGCGCGGGTCAATTCTCCGGTCAGGCCGCTTTCGTTGAGGAAGGCTGCAATGATCGACACCGCGAAGAGAAGCAGGAACAGGCGTGAAATCAGAATTCCGCCTTGGGCCAGAGATACCAAAACCTTTGATGGTTTAGCGCGGGTCAAAGGATCCAGAAATAGCAGTGGCAGCAACACAGCGACAGCCCACCAGCCTGCCGAAATCGCGTCACCCGTTGCATTCAGGATCGTACGCAAGATCGCACTGTCGGCCCCAAGGACGTTGCCCAAGATGCCGTTGCCCACTGTGTCCTTGTTTCCGAGCAAGAGAAACAAAATCGTCGCGATTGGCACAAAGATGATGACCAGGTTCAACCAATCCTGACGATCCATCACCAAATCTTCGGGAATGTCACGCATGGCCTGCACGTTGTCGCGCCGTGCTTGGAACATCACCGCCAAGAAGATGGAAAAGAAGAATGCCATGGCGGGTAAAAACGCCGCCGTGATTACTTTGGTATAGGGCACAGCCGTCAGCGCCACGAGGACAAAGGCCGCAACGCCCATCACAGGCGGCATGATTTGCCCCCCCGATGATGCCGCGGCTTCGACCCCACCGGCAAAGTTCTTGCTGAACCCCGTGCGCAACATCATGGGGATTGTCAGTCGTCCGGTCGACAAAACATTGGTCACGGGTCCACCGGTGATTGTGCCGAACAGGGCCGAGGACACAATGGCCGCATGTGCAGGCCCGCCGCGCAGTTTGCGGGTCAGCCTGACAGAAAGTTTGATCAGTGATGTGCCGCCCGCTGAAGTGCCAAACAGTGCGCCAAGGATTACAAACGGAAAGACCTGATTGACAACGATGTCCATGAATCGGCCCATAAACCCATCGGGCGAGATGAAAACATTGGTGGCCTTTTGTGTCGCGGCCAACATCACGTCGCCGCCTTCTGCGCCCAACTTTGTCAGCAGGAATGAGTTATCAGATAGATCGAATACCCAGATCAATGCGGTCCCAATCGTGTAGACAACAACGACGGTCGCCACGACCACCAACGGCAGGCCCCAGACCCGTACATTATAAAGGAAAAACAGCGTGATGATGGTCAACAGCAACGGAATGGTCCAGGCACCAAAGCGGGCTTGGCAAGACGGCACTTCGGCGTCGAACGACATGCCGGGAATGACGCCTTCAGATCGCGCGGCTGCGTCTGCAATCAATCTTGCACGTTCGCCTGTGATTTGGTCAATCAAACAAACGCTATCGATTTCGACCAGATACCCAAAGGCACCCAGAAACGCGGCTATAATCAGGCCAAGGTCCAGCAATAGACCAGCCCATGCCCATTTGGGTTTCTCAATTGACCATGCGCGATAGACACTGGCGTCCAGCACCACGATCAGCATCATCAGGAAGAACACTGGTGGAAAGAAATATTCGGTTGGGAAGCCTGAAATGCGGAAAAACGGGCGCGCCGTCATATCACGCGCCCAATCCTGTAGACCTGGAATTTCGGGCATTGTGTTCAACATGCCGACGACCACAAGGATCAGCGCAAGCACAATAGACACTTTTTGCCCCAAGGCCCTGCTTGGCTTGGATATCTCTGTCACAATCAAATGTCCTGGAATTCGAGGGCGGGGGCCGCGCTATTCGCAGCCCCCTTTCTCTTATGGGCGCATACAATCGGCGACTGTGTGGCCTGCTTCTTCATAGGCGCGGATTGCGCCAGGGTGCATTTTGACCTTCACCGCACCGCAGGCCCCTTGGGAGACACCGTCAATGTCACCGAATGACATGAACAAGAATGGGCCGCGTGGTGATCCTGTTAAAAACCGGTCCTTCCCCTCCAGCATCGCCTTAACGATGTTGTAGGCCAGTTCATCGTCCATACCTGCCGGCACAATTTGCCCAAACGCAGTGGCGTATGTGTCAAACGTATCGTCGTCAGTCACGATTGTAATATCTGACCCTTCATAGGCCGCGCGGTACTCTGCGACAGACACGGAATAAGGGGCATGGCCCGGGGCCTTCAGGATTTGCTGGCCCAATTCGCTGGCAAGCAGATCAGACGGGATATCGTGCAGTGTCGTACCGCCAGCAGCCGCGATGGCAATCTGACGGCCAGAGGGCAGACCTTCAGGAATGGTCCATGCATCCGCGCTACCACCGGTGATCGCCGATACGGTATCTGGCCAAGGGTTTTGAATGCCCTCGTAGCCTTCACCATCCTTAAGACCCGCCAGCAGCTGAACCATCGCGCGGCCAGAGGTCAATGCGGCACCACGTGGCGGTCCGTTCCAAACGCGCTTGCCATCCAAGTTACGGATGTCTTCGACAGGGTTGTTATTATAATAGCCAAAAACTTGCCCGGAACCGGCGTTGAAGAACAGCACACGGATATTGGCGGCCAGCTCAGCGCCTTTTTCAGCTCCAATGCCGCTATACGGGCCAATCCCACGTGACAGTAAAAATGGCAGGATCAGCGGCGCAGGAGCCATATCAAGACGACCTTCAGCGACAGCTTGAACAGAGTTCGTAAGCGTCGCTCCTTCGGTGATTTGCATTTGTGCCACACCTGCACTGTCCAATACGGCGGCGAGCGTCGTATCAATGTAATGCGGTGTTGATCCTGGTGTTGTGGTCTCGGCTGTGAGCGTGATTTGTGCGGCCAGCGCCATTGGTGCCAGCGCGATGACAGCACCCAAAACTGTAGTCTTAAACATGGTATTCCTCCCTTAATTGCCACATCCCTCCACGGATGCAGCACCCCAATGAAACAGGGTATCTAAGGTCAGCTTACCTAATCTATGTGACTTGTCACGTTTATTTTTTTGACGCTATAAATGACTGGGGGACAAAAATGAAACAACGTTCCATTCAACAAAACGATCGCATTGCGAGGCGCCGCATGCGCGAAGAGCAAAATCTGATCTCGCGGATGCCGGCTGTTTATGCGGCATCACGGCTGCAAGGGCAGCGGCTGTTGCAAGCTGCAGGCGGACTGTCGATAGTGGAATGGCGTGTCTTGTGGGATTTGGCCGAAGCCGGTCCGATGACCATCGGTGAAATGGCTCAAATTCAGCGCATCGATCATTCGCAGCTAAGCCGTGCACTTCCCAATATGCGCGCGAAAGGTTTTGTTTTGATGCGCCCAAACGACCGCGACGGGCGGCAGGTTTTAGTGGATATCGCGCCGGCTGGTCTTGCCGCTTACGAAAAGGCAAGACCAACAATGCAGCGTCGGCGCGCGTTTGTCAAAGCAGCCTTCTCCGAGGCTGAAATAAAACAATTTATCAATCTGCTGGACCGGTACGAAAACCTATGCCGTGAACCCATAGAACAGATTACAGACCAGGAACCAAAAAATGACTGACAGACCGAATATGCTTTGGATTATGGCTGATCAACTTCGCTTCGACTATCTGAGTTGCTATGGTCATCCGCATTTGCAGACACCTCATATTGATGCGTTGGCAAGGCGCGGTGTCAAGTTTACCAATACCTATATTCAATCTCCAGTCTGTGGCCCATCTCGGATGTCGGCCTATACAGGCCGCTATGTTCGAAGCCATGGATCGACCTGGAATGGGATACCTTTACGTGTCGGTGAACCGACGTTGGGTGACCATTTACGCGAAGCAGGTGCCAAAGCCGTTTTAGTTGGTAAGACCCATATGGTTGCAGACCGCGAGGGCATGGCATGGCTTGGAATTGATCCAAACAGCGAAATCGGTGTCCGCCGGTCCGAATGCGGCTTTGATGCGTTTGAGCGAGACGATGGTCTGCATCCTGATAGCGCTCGTCAGAATTGGTCGGCCTACGACGATTATTTGGTAAGCCTTGGTTATAAGTCTGAAAACCCTTGGGAAGATTTTGCCAACTCCGGCCTTGATGAAAATGGCGAGTTGATGTCCGCATGGCTGCTGAAAAATTCGCGGATGCCTGCAAATGTCCCTGAAGAGCATTCCGAGACGGCCTATATGACGAACCGTGCGATGGCATTTATGGAAGGCGCGATGCAGGAAGATACACCCTGGATGTGCCACCTAAGCTATATCAAGCCGCATTGGCCCTACATCGTGCCAGCACCCTATCATGACATGTATGGCTCCGAGCATATCATTGACCCGATCCGGTCAAATGCCGAAAAAGACACCGATCACCCGCTGTTGCGCGCCTATCAAAACGCACGGGTCTGCCGCAGCTTTTCCCGCGATCATGTCCGGGCCCATGTGATCCCGGCCTATATGGGTTTGATCAAGCAGCTTGATGACAATCTGGGCCGAATGTTCGCATGGATGGATGAAAAGGGCCTTTCTGAAAACACCATTATCGCTTTCACTTCTGACCATGGCGACTACATGGGCGACCATTGGATGGGCGACAAAGATTTCTATCACGAGGTCGCAGCCAAGGTTCCGTTGATTATATCTGACCCTCGCCCTGCTGCCGACAAAACACGCGGAACAACATCCAGCGAACTGACCGAAATGATTGATCTCGCGCCGACGTTTATGTCCGCGCTTGGATGCGCACCTAAGCCCCACATCGTTGAAGGGCGTGATTTGACGCCACTGCTGCATGGGACTGATGGATTCTACCGGCAATATGCAATCAGCGAACATGATTACTCCAGCTTTGAAATGGCCAAAGCCTTGGACGTGCCGCAAGAAGATGCCCGTACCGTCATGATCTGTGATGGTCGCTGGAAATATATTCGGTGCGAAGGATTTGACCCTGTCATGTTCGATCTGGAAACTGACCCGCAAGAGCTTTGCAATATTGGATCATCACAAGAGGCCGCGCATGTCGAGGTGCATGCTCGGATGGAGGCCGCTCTTTTGTCATGGGCGACGCAGCATCATACACGCATTACCGCAACAGCAGATGTCTTGAAACGGCAGGGCAATACCGCAGCCTCGGGTATTTTGATCGGGTTCTGGGACGAAGCGGAATATGAAGCGGCGGCTGGCAAACGCTTCGACAGTTTGGTGCCGGTGGGGCGGGGAACACCCCTTTCTAAATAAGCGTGTTGAGTTTTGTCGCTGGCATCAAGCCTCGGAACTCCAAAGCTGGCCTAAAACGATCCAATAAGATGCGGTTTTCTGCATCGTCACATCAAGTCATAAACTGGCTTTATTTCTTTTTGATGTCGTTCCTTATTTTGGTGCTAATCGAAAGCGGCTATTGATCTGAAATGGGGCTAAGTCAGCTGTGTCTGCAGACTGTAAATTCAGACATCTCAGTTTTGCAGTCGCGGCGAATGGCCGCTTCGACAGGCCGCACCGCAGTATCACTGAGGATAAATGGAGGTCCGGTTTGGGCCGTTCGCGTGACTTTGCAAAGTACACTACCTGCGCATAGCTGACCTTGGTGCAGATCGCAGCGAACGGCGGCTCTCCGCCAAAAGCGGCCCTTCGCTGCAAGTGCAAAACCTGACTTTAATTCTGGAATAAGCGGACCATCAACATAGAACGGACGTGCATTGTGCAGCAAATGGTGGCTTCAAGCCCAGTGTGTGAATTCGTCAGCGTGCCGCCAATCTCCGGTACGCGAAACTAGTCAAATTGCTCAGCAGAGCTCTGTCCAAGATGCGCCACCCTCCGAAGACCGCTGGCAAGCGTCCACAAAGCGCACGCCATCCAAACCGTCTTGAATACCCAATGTGACACTGGTTCTAACGTCCGAAATAATGACCTCTGCCGCCTCTCGATAGAGTGTTGCGAAGGCTTCCAAATAACCCTCGGGGTGGCCCGCTGGAATGCGTGTTACGGCAGTAGCAGCAGGATTTGCGGCTCCGCCGCCCCGAGTGAGCATTTGGGGGGCTTTCCCAAGTTCGGTAAACCACAGCACGTTCGGGTTTTCCTGTGCCCAGCGAAGCGATCCTTTTGAGCCGTAGACAGCCAAAGTCAGGTTGTTCTCATTGCCGCTTGCGACCTGACTGGCCCAGATATGGCCGCGAGCGCCGCCGTCAAATTGCAGCGTGATACGGGCATCGTCATCGACCAATCGCCCTGCCACGTGAGAGGTAAGCGTCGCACTCAGCGACGTGGCGCGCAGTTCGGTAACGAAACAAGCAAGATTAAGAGCATGGGTGCCGATATCGCCAATAGCCCCACCACCTGATTGCGCCGCGTCCATGCGCCATTTAGCCTGCTTGTTATCATCGGCCGGAGCGTCGCTGAGCCAATCTTGCAAGTAATTCGCCTCAATAATCCTGATCTCGCCGAGTGCGCCTTCGGCCACCATCTGGCGTGCCTGACGGATCATCGGGTAGCCGGTGTAATTATGGGTGAGAAAGAAGTGCCCCTTGGAGGCTTGCGCTGCGGCGGAGAGGCTTTCGGCTTGCGCCAAAGTCGCGGTCATCGGCTTGTCACAGATAACAGAGATGTCGTGAGCCAAGAACGCCTCGGCGATGGGACCATGAAGGTCATTTGGGGTGACGATAGACACTGCATCGATCCCGTCGGATCGCGCGGCTTCGGCTTTCGCCATCTCGTTAAAGTCCGCGTAGGAGCGATCAGCATCAATGCCGAGCTCGGCCGCGGAAGCGTGGGCGCGTACTGCGTCTGACGAAAAGGCCCCCGCAACCAGATCAAAACAGCCGTCCAGGCGCGCGGCCATGCGGTGTACACCGCCAATGAACGCACCTTGGCCACCGCCAACCATACCTAATTTCAAGCGAACCATTAAAACCCCATCATTCCGCGCAGGGCCGCCGGATCAGAATGGCCACCTGCGAAGTCGTCAAAAGCACGCTCTGTCGGCTGGATCAAGTGGCTTGCGATAAACGGTGCGCCTTCCGCAGCGCCTTGTTCAGGGTGTTTCAGACAGCATTCCCATTCAAGCACCGCCCAGCCATCAAACCCGTATTGGGTGAGCTTCGAAAAGATACCTTTGAAGTCGACCTGACCATCCCCCAGCGACCGGAAGCGGCCCGCGCGGTCGGTCCAATCAGCATAGCCAGAATAGACACCTTGGCGTCCTGTCGGATTGAATTCCGCATCCTTGACGTGAAAGGCACTGATGCGGTCATGGTAGATGTCGATAAACGCCAGATAATCCATTTGCTGCAACAAGAAGTGCGAAGGATCATAAGTGATCTTACAGCGTGGGTGATTGTCGACGGCTTCAAGAAACCGCTCAAAGGTCGTGCCATCGAACACGTCTTCACCGGGGTGGATTTCGAACCCCAAATCGACGCCTGCCTCGTCATAGATATCCAAAATAGGTTGCCAGCGCCTCGCCAACTCGCCAAAGGCTTCGTAGATCAAACCAGCGGGGCGTTGCGGCCAAGGATAAAGATATGGAAAGGCGAGCGATCCGGTAAAGCCAACGGCACCATTTAGCCCAAGGTTTCGTGCGGCTTGCGCGACCTTGGTAACCTGATCGACAGCCCATGCCTGACGCGCGGCGGGTTTGCCATGCAAATGCTTGGGCGCGAAAGCGTCGAACGCCGTGTCATATGCCGGATGAACCGCCACAAGTTGGCTTTGCAGGTGGCATGACAATTCAGTAATGGTCATGCCATGTTTGGCGCAAACTCCAACAATTTCATCGCAGTATGCCTTGCTGGACGCGGCTTTATCCAGGTCAAAGACCCGCGCATCCCATGTCGGGATTTGCACGCCCTTGTAGCCTAAACCTGCGGCCCATTCGACAATTGCGGGCAGTGAGTTGAACGGTGCCTCATCCCCCAAAAACTGGGCAAGAAACAGCGCAGGGCCTTTGATAGAACTGGTCATGTTACTCTCCGTAAATTGCGGTCACGCCAACAGCGCGCGGGCCGCGTCCGGGCCTAGCACGTCGGGCCTGCTGCATGTGGTTGTCATTGTTAGAACCGTGCCTGTTTCGCCAGCTTCCAAAATTGCCGTCATGACCTCGACCACATGGGTTGCAAATTCGTCATTGCAGCGATGCGGACGGCCATCGGCGATTGCCAAGGCCATGTCCGCCAAGCCAGCACCACGGTAGTTGGCTTGGGTTTCTTCGAAATTAGGTATGTTGAACGGGTGGTCCCAGGATTTCTCGACAGGTTCGCCGTTGCGTTCGGTCACGGTCAGGGTGCCGCCAAAGAAATTGGGGTCCGGAATGACCATCGTCCCCTCGGTGCCGTAAAGCTCCATGATTGGATGGTTGCTGGCCCAGACATCCCAGCTTGCCAACAAGGTGATGATTGCACCGTTTTCAAAGGACAGAACAGAATGGATCGTGGTCGGTGTATCAACCGGCACGGTTTGACCGTTACGTGGGCCGTTTTGGATGGTACGGGTTTCGCTGGCCATGCCAGTAACGCTCGTGACTTTTTTCACGGGGCCAAGTAATTGCACCAGATTGCAGATATAGTAAGGGCCTAGGTCAAGAATCGGCCCGCCGCCCTTTTGAAAGAAAAAGTCAGGGTTTGGGTGCCAGTCTTCCATACCACTGGACATGACCACAGCCGCGCCGGACGTCACTTTGCCGATCGCGCTTGCATCAATAAGGTTACGCGCCATCTGATGGCTGCCGCCCATGAAGGTGTCCGGAGCAGACCCGATCCGAAGGTTGTTTGCTTTGGCGATATTGCCCAACTCTTGTGCTTCGTCGAGGCTCAGAACAAACGGTTTTTCGGAATAGACGTGCTTGCCCGCCTGCAAAAT
>JAGSGK010000156.1 GCA_023955215.1 Paracoccaceae bacterium | reverse complement strand
TTTTTTGATGGTTGGTTGCTGGGCCACGCGGACCAAATGCGGTCGCCACTGATGTCTCTGGCCGTGACGAACACAGCTTCATCTCCCTGCATGTACAAGCCAATTGACCCACTGTTGCGCAACGTCTTTGGATCGTGAACCTTATAGTTGCCGAAGTCGCGTTGGGTCTCAACACTTGCAATGACGATCTGATCCGATTGACATCGGTCAAACTCAGACACCGACTTTTTCCCGATCAAGTGCACAAATTCATACGCCCCCACTTGGGCAACCTTCGAGCGCTTCATACCTGTTCCCCACAAAGAGGCCGCGACCAATTGCGAAGATGGATCACCGTCATTTTCCAACCAATTGCGCGCAACAAACCCTGCCCCCTTTTCCTTGCTAAGTGCGCGCCCTTGATCCGTCATAACACCCAACAATGATCCGTTATCAGCAATCAAAACCAGCGGTCGGTCATGGCGTGCCCAAATCATAAAACTAGCGGCCATCATAATTAGGCCAATATAGCGCAACCGCCCTTGCCACAGGATCAACCAAAGCGCGCCAATTGAGAGTACAGGTAAGACAAGTGGTGAAGGCCCCGCAACATATCCCTTTGCCCCCTCAAAATCCGCAACATACCCCGCCACCAGCAGTATCCATCGCAAACCAAATCCCATTGCCCACAACCCCACCTCTTCCAATCCAAAGGGGGCTAGGATTGCAGCCAAAACAGCCGAAGGAATAATGACCAATCCCATCAATGGGACGCTCAGCAAATTTGCCACCAACCCATAGTGCGCAATTGAATTGAAATGCGCGGCCCCTATTGGTGCAGTGGCAAGGCCAGCAACGCCCGATGAAATCACCAGCACGACAAAAGGTTGCGCCCATTTGGGGCCAACCTGAACAGCGCCGTCCCGCATCCATCCAAAGACAGCGACCAATCCAGTGGTCGCAGCAAAGGACATTTGAAATCCAGGGCCAAGCAGCGCTTCAGGACGCAACACCAACACGATAGTCGCAGCGATTGCCACCGCGCGCAGGCTGATAGCCCGTCGGTTCAACATGATAGCTATCAAAGCGACAGCCACCATAATGAACGCCCGCTCGGTGGCCACGTTCCCGCCAGACAAAGCTAAATAAGCGGCCGCAATCAACAAAGCACCACCAGCGGCAATTTTGCGCGCCGCTATTCTGGGGCCCAGATATGGCAGGAAGATCAAAAACAAACGAAGAGATGCAAACACAAAACCGCTCAGTAATCCCATGTGCAAACCTGAAATTGCCAAAAGGTGGGCCGTATTACTGGCCCTTAAATCACCCAATGCCTCTTGGCTCATTCCACTGCGATCACCTGTTGTAACAGCTGCCGCGAAACCACCGACGTCCCCTGTTATAACCTCCCGAACGCGCGCAGAAATTGTCATGCGGATTTGAAACACCCATAGCTTCCAATCTTCCGCCGCAACAGCCAAACCAATCAGAGGAACGCGTGTATACCCAACGGCACCCAACTGACCAAACCACGCATGGCGCTGAAAATCAAAACCACCGGGTTCGACTGGTCCACTCGGAGGTGAAAGATGCCCAGTGGTCATCACGCGCATTCCCGGCAACGGTTCAATCCCTTGCGCCGCTTTCTCATGTAGCGAAATGCGTACCTTTTGTGGTGTGCGCGATGGGGACACACGATCAAGGCGTACTTGATCAAGGGTAATACGCACCGCATCTGAGGCGCTGCGATCCATACCAACAACTCGTCCCTCAATGGCGCCATAATACCGCCAGCCCAAGACTGGGGCCTCTAAGGAGTGGGTGCGCCATGCCGCTATTGAAAGCCCGATACCGACCAAACAAATCCCGATAACGATTGGGGATAAAACTTCGCCAAATCGTTTGGCCAACAACAGGCCCGTTCCCCCCAAAATGCCCGCTCCAACGTAGAGTGGCGTAACCGGTTCAAACCTAAGGGAGAAATAGATGCCAATTCCCACAGCTAGGCAGACTGGTACCCAACCAAACATATGCCCACGTTGCCCAAGCATAGCCGTTACCACACGGTCGATGCCGCTCATACTTGCCCCCGCTTTGCGCACTAGATAGATAGTGGCAAAACTCTATGACCCCCGTGGTTACTGAAAGGTAAATTCCCCATGCCCGCTGAAACATCCAAACCTGTCGTCACCCGTTTTGCCCCTTCACCAACAGGGTATTTGCACATCGGCGGGGCGCGAACGGCTCTTTTCAACTGGCTGTATGCACGCGGGCGTGGCGGTAAATTCCTTTTGCGCATCGAAGATACGGATCGCGCACGCTCCACACCCGAAGCGACCCAAGCAATTTTGCAAGGCATGGCTTGGCTTGGCTTGGATCATGATGGCGATGTCATCAGCCAGTTTGACGGTGCAGATCGCCATGCAGCGGTTGCACATGAATTGTTAGCCGCAGGCAAAGCATACAAATGCTATTCAACCCAAGACGAAATTCAGGCTTTCCGCGATGCGGCCAAAGCAGAAGGCAAAAGCACCCTGTTTCATAGCCCATGGCGTGACGTAGCGGCAAAAGACCAACCGGATGCACCCTTCGTCGTACGCATCAAAGCGCCCCAAGAAGGCACCACAATCATCAAGGATGAAGTCCAAGGCGACGTAACCATCCGCAACGATCAGTTGGACGACATGGTGTTGCTACGCTCAGACGGCACGCCGGTATATATGTTGGCTGTGGTTGTCGACGATCACGACATGGGCGTAACCCACGTTATTCGCGGTGACGACCACCTCAACAATGCAGCGCGCCAAATGACTATATACAACGCGATGGGTTGGGACGTTCCTGTTTGGGCACACATTCCGCTTATTTTTGGCGGCGACGGCAAAAAACTATCAAAACGCCACGGCGCGACCGGTGCCGAAGAGTATCAAGTGATGGGCTATCCAGCTGCGGGCATGCGCAACTACCTGACGCGTCTGGGTTGGAGCCACGGGGATGATGAGTTCTTTACTGATGCTCAAGCCAAGGAGTGGTTTGACCTTAAGGGAATCGGCAAGAGCCCTGCCCGCTTCGATTTCAAAAAGCTTGAAAGCCTCTGTGGTCAGCATATCGCTCAAACAGATGACGCAGCGTTGGTAAAAGAAATTACCGCCTTTTTGGACGCATCTGACCAACCCGCTTTGTCGGACGCTCAGTCGAATGGACTGCTAAATGGCATGTATTGCCTTAAAGAACGCGCAAAAACCTTTCCTGATTTGCTCGAAAAGGCGATTTTTGTCCTATCCAAGCGTCCAATCGTCCCAGACGAAAAAGCTGCAAAAAATCTCGGCTCAGTATCCCGTGGTATACTGAGTGAATTGACGCCGCTTTTAAGTACTGTTAGTTGGGACCGAGATAGCCTTGAGGCTGCCCTAAATGCCTTTTGCGAGGCGAAGGGCACTAAGTTTGGTAAGCTGGCTGGGCCTTTACGGGCAGCCCTTGCAGGACGTGCGGTAACGCCCTCGGTTTTTGACATGATGTTAGTCTTGGGACAGGAAGAATCCTTGGCCCGCTTGACGCAAGCCGCTGTTGATACAGCGGCTACATAAACGACTGTTTCAAGGTTAACTGCTTTGTAAGGGTCGTAACGATAACGATACGTATGACGGGTCCCCGCCAAAAACGGGCAGACCTGACACATCGATAGGAGAATCCTGTCGTCGACATAATGAAGGGGATCACATGGCTGATACAAAAAAATCCGCAACGCTGAGCATTGATGGCAAGGAGTATGACCTGCCGATCTACTCACCAACAGCTGGTCCAGATGTACTCGATATCCGCAAGCTTTACGCTCAAGCTGGCGTTTTCACTTATGATCCAGGTTTCACCTCAACTGCGTCGTGCGACAGCACAATCACTTTCATTGATGGTGATAAAGGCGAACTGTTGCACCGTGGCTATCCAATTGATCAGCTGGCTGGCAAATCCCATTACCTCGAAGTTTGCTATTTGCTTTTATACGGCAACTTGCCTTCCCCGAAGGAATTGGAAGATTTCGAAACACGCGTGACAAACCACACGATGCTGCACGAACAAATGATGTATTTGTTCCGTGGCTTCCGCCGTGATGCGCACCCAATGGCCATCATGACCGGCGTTGTTGGTGCGATGTCAGCATTCTACCACGACTCCACTGACATCACGGACCCATGGCAGCGCGAAGTGGCCTCGATCCGTATGATCGCGAAAATGCCAACGATTGCTGCGATGGCATACAAATACACGATTGGTCAGCCATTCGTATATCCACGCAACGACCTTGATTTTGCTTCTAACTTCTTGCGCATGTGCTTTGCTGTGCCGGCTGAAGATTACGAAGTGAACCCAATCTTGGCCCGCGCAATGGACCGTATCTTTACGCTTCATGCAGACCACGAACAAAACGCGTCTACATCTACTGTACGTTTGGCGTCTTCTTCTGGCGCAAACCCGTTTGCATGTATCGCTGCTGGTATCGCATGTCTTTGGGGCCCTGCCCACGGCGGCGCGAACCAAGCATGCCTAGAAATGTTGAACGAAATCGGTACACCAGACCGCATTCCAGAATTCATCGCCCGTGCAAAAGACAAGAACGATCCGTTCCGTCTGATGGGCTTTGGTCACCGCGTTTACAAAAACCACGACCCACGCGCGACTGTGATGAAAGAATCCGCTGACGAGGTTCTGGAACTGCTTGGCGTTGAAAACAACCCGATCCTTCAAGTTGCCAAAGAATTGGAAAAAGCAGCCCTTGCCGATCCATATTTTTCAGAAAAGAAATTGTTCCCGAACGTCGATTTCTATTCCGGCATTATCCTAGAGGCGATGGGTTTCCCAACGTCTATGTTTACTCCGATCTTTGCTCTGTCCCGCACAGTAGGTTGGATTTCACAGTGGAAAGAGATGATTGCAGACCCACAAAACAAAATTGGTCGCCCGCGTCAGCTTTATCTTGGCGAAACCGTTCGAGATTATGTCGACATCGAAAATCGGTAGATCACCAATACTATCTAAAGAGTTATTTTATGGCTTCATCCGCGAGGGTGAAGCCATTTTTCGTTGCAAATACAAGTACTAAAGAGACGACCTTCTTCCTAACTGTCTAAGTTGACCCAAATAGCAGTGCCGCTATTCGTGAGTGGCGCGCGCCCGTTGCTATTGAAAGGAAGGATAAATCTATGATTGAATTAGCTATACTATCCTTGCTTGGTCTTGGATTTCTCGCTGGACCATTCCCTTTTGAAATGTTGATGGGCAGCATCGGTGCAGCCGAAGAAGAGGAAGACGCTGACATCCAAACACTCACGGATGACATGCAGCAAACGGGCACCGCTAGCGCAAACGATATTGAAACGCACAACGGCCACGACCGGATATTTGCTCGCTCAGGCGAAGACCTGATCACAAGCGGCGCAGGCAACGATGCTGTTTTTGCGGGTGATGACGCTGATATTGTGTTTGGCCAAGAAGGTAATGATTTCTTGCGCGGCGGCGCAGATGAAGATCTGCTTGTTGCTGGTGCGGGTTCTGACACACTGTACGGCGATGCAGGCGACGACATCTTGTTTGGCGCAGACATCCTCAATGAAATGGAAGTGGCGGAATCTACTCGATCTGGAGAGCTTCCTTCGTTCCTATTGACCTCAGCCTACGAAGTTGGCGAAGCGGATACGCTGCATGGCGGTGTGGGCTGTGACACGATCGTCGCTGGCTCAAACGACGTTATTCACACGGGCCTGGGCAATGATGTGGTAACGACCGGTTATTGGATGGAAGACGGCGAAACCGCTCACGTCACTGATTTTGACCGAAACGAAGATGTCTTGGTCTACCTATACGATGGCGAAAACGAGGTGCCTACAGTCGAATTCATCAACGGTCCAAATGACGATGCACAGCTGATGGTCGATGGCTCTGCTGTTCTGACCGTCGAAGGTGTCGATTATACCCAACTCACGCCTGACCACGTGTTCTTAACACCGCGTGAAGTTATGGCCGATCCCCCCAACTCAATGATCAAAACAGGCACAGATGAAGCCAATAATATTGAACTGGGCGATGGAAATGACAAAGCATTTGGTCGCGACGGGAATGACCGCCTGTTTGGCGGTCTTGGCAATGACTCACTTTATGGTTCAGACGACGACGACTTAGTCATCGGTCAGGCCGGTGATGACTTCCTACGCGGTGGCAACGACGACGACATCGTCATCGCAGGTAGCGGAAACGACTATATACATGGCGATGCGGGGCACGACCTCTTGATGGGTGCCGATCTATTGGATGAAGAGCAGTGGATTGAAGCCAGAACAGCAGGTGACATCCCAACGCTGACCGTGATCACCGATTCCGAACAGGGTGATGCGGACACGATATTTGGCGGCTACGGCGAGGATACGATCTACGCTGGCGCAAACGACATTGTCGATACCGGTGAAGGTGCAGACACCCTTGTGACTGGCGTCTGGATGGATGGCTTGGCTGAAGCAACGGTTGTGGACTTTGATCCGGCTGAAGACGTCCTTGTCTATCAATATGATCCATCTGCGCCAACGCCTGTCATTACGTTTGAAAACGGCCCAGACGACAACGCCCAAATGATGGTCGATGGCCAACCCACGCTTGTTATAGAAAACGTCGACTTCAACACTCTTGATGCAGACAACGTGTTCCTAATGCCGTTTGCCTAACTTGGTGCGCGATTAAGCCCCCTCACACCATTGACGCAGGTCAAAACACACGCATAACATCGGCTTGGTAATTTGGTGTTAGGGTTTGGTGTGTTTTTTACAGTGGCTGTATCGCTGTCTGCGTTGCTAACCCTGTATGGACTCTATGAACTTGTCTTTGGTGGGTATCCCGCAAGACCTGCAATCCTAAACGCGCAACCGAACGCAGCGCGCCATGGAATGGAATCAGTCGAATCTTTACCGCCTTCCCCGACGGTGATTCACAATTTCGACCCTAGTGAAGACCTCATTGCACTCGTAGCTGTAGACCAATCAGAAACAATAGTGACTGTAGAGGAAGATGGTAAAGACGCTGTGATTTTTATCGGCAATTCCGCGCTGGCACGCGTGATTGGGGCGGCTAAAACATTGACGCCAGAGCATGTAACCTTCATTTCTAGTGAAGTTGTCGACATTTTAAATGCCGATACCCGAAGCTAAAAAAACAATACCG
>JAGSGK010000241.1 GCA_023955215.1 Paracoccaceae bacterium | reverse complement strand
ATCACGACGCCGAAGATGCGTTTTCAGGGCAGAACTACTTCCCTGACACGATGAACCGACCTGAATTTTATGTGCCTGTCGAACGTGGCCACGAGCGCGAGTTAAAGAAGCGGGTCGACTATTTCGCAAAGCTGCGGGCCAAGCGCGAACAGTGACGCAAGGTTGACAAGTGGCGCGGTAAGCGCGACAGACCCCTGATGATGAAAACGATGATCTTTGTGGCCCTTGGTGGGGCCGTGGGCGCAAGCCTGCGATACCTTGTGGGGTTGGCTGTTGCCTTTCCCATGGGCACGCTGGCCGTCAATGTCATCGGTTCATTCGCGATTGGCCTGTTGTGGGCCGGGTTCGCGGAGAAAGAAATTCCCTACCTGATGCCCCTGTTGATGACAGGTGTCTTGGGTGGTTTCACGACCTTTTCAGCCTTCTCTCTTGATACCCTGCGCTTGATGCAAGACGGGCGGATCGGGGCGGCTGGGGTTTATGTATTGGCGTCAGTGGTATTGTCCCTGATCGCATGTTTTGTGGGCCTTTGGCTCATCAAAGGAGGTACGGCATGAGCCGTGTTCAAACCGTAATCGTTGGCGAAGACGAAGGCGATCAACGCCTAGATCGCTGGTTCAAGAAGCGCTTTCCCCATATCCCGCAGGGGCTGGTTCAAAAGATGTGCCGCAAGGGTGATCTGCGTGTGGATGGTGGGCGTGTAAAACCTGTCACCCGCGTCGAAGTTGGTCAGTCCGTGCGCATTCCGCCATTGCCTGACAATCAGGCACCGCCCCCAGAGGCCAAGACCCGCGTGTCTGATGCAGACCGCAAGATGATCCAAGCCTGCGTGATCTATAAAGATGACCACGTTATCGCGATCAACAAACCTGCAGGTCTTGCGACGCAAGGTGGCACAGGCCACACCCGTCACGTTGACGGCATGTGCGAAGCATTGAAATTTGACATGGATGAAAAGCCACGTCTGGTACACCGTTTGGATAAGGACACCTCTGGTGTTCTTTTGTTGGCACGTACCCGCACTGCGGCTCAGTCTTTGACAGCATCATTGCGTCACCGTGAAACCCGCAAGATCTACTGGGCTTTGGTGGCCGGTGTTCCAACGCCTTATGTTGGCGAAGTGAAGTACGGCTTGGTCAAAGCTGGTGGCCGTGGCGGAAGCGGTGAAGGCGAAAAGATGATTGCTGTACACCCGCGTGATGTCGACAAAACCGTTGGCGCGAAACGTGCCAGCACGCTTTATGCTACGCTGTACCGTGTGGCATCCCGTGCTGCATGGGTCGCGATGGAACCCCTGACAGGTCGCACGCACCAGTTGCGCGCGCACATGGCTGAGATCGGACATCCGATCATCGGTGATGGCAAATACGGCGGCTCTGGTCAGGAGAACATGGGTGATGGTTGGGGTGCCCAGTTGGGTGGTGTGATTTCTAAGAAGTTGCACCTACATGCCCGTCACATGCGTTTTGAACACCCGATCACACGCAAAGAGATCAAGGTGACGGCTGAATTGCCCGAACATATGGAAAACAGCTGGGATACCTTTGGCTGGACCAATGATCTGGCATCAGAAGATCCGTTTGAGAACATTTAAATGAGTAATCGTTTGCGATTGGTTGTGTTTGATGTGGATGGCACGCTGGTGGATAGCCAAGCGGATATTGTCAGCTGCATGAACGCAGCCTTCGCAGGGATGGGTCAACCGGAACCGGCGCGTGCTGATGTGTTGGGCCTAGTTGGTCTTTCGCTAGATGTGCTTATGCCGAAACTTGCGCCGAATTTGACGCCGGCGGATCATGCCCAGCTGATCCAAGCTTACAAAGACGCCTACATGACCCAGCGCCGGATTGCTGGGACAGTGGCGTCTTCGCCGCTTTATGAAGGCGCGCTTGACTGCTTGCATCGCCTTAACGCAATGCCTGATGTTTTGTTGGGCGTGGCGACGGGTAAATCCAAACGCGGTTTGGATAAGTTGATCGAGGGTCACGGCCTTGAGGGGCTATTCGTGACCCAACAGGTCGCTGATTTCCATCCATCAAAACCTCATCCCGCCATGTTGCATACTGCAATGGCAGAGGCGGGTGTTGGCGCGGCGGATGCGATTATGATCGGTGACACCAGTTTTGATATGGATATGGCTGCCAGCGCTGGAATGCGTTCGATCGGCGTGAACTGGGGATATCATTCCCCCGAGAAATTACAGGCCGCGACGCGGTTGGTTGATAGGTTTGACCAGCTCGAGACGGCATTGGCTGAGATGTGGAGCGAAGACGCATGAGTGACTGGAAGCAAAAACGGTTCTGGACGAATGTTGGTGTAGCCGAAGTCGATGGTGGCTTTGCTGTTCAACTGGATGGCCGTGGTGTGAAGACACCAGCCAAAGCACCGCTGAATGTTCCCACCAAAGCATTGGCAGATGCCATTGCTGCAGAATGGGAGGCGCAAGAAGGCGTTGTGAACCCGAATTTGATGCCGTTCACCCGTTCCGCCAATGCGTCTATCGATAAAGTTATGATCCAGCACGGTGAAGTCGCTGACATGCTGGCAGCCTATGGTGACGCCGATTTGCTATGCTACCGTGCGACTGACCCGATCGAGTTGGTTGAACGTCAGTCTGAGCAGTGGGATCCTGTTCTTGCTTGGGCGGCGTCGGAACTGGGCACCCCACTAATGACGCGCCAGGGGATTATGCACATCCCACAGGACGGAAAAACGCTCAGACTACTAAGTGATAGAACCCATGAACTGACCGCGTATGAGTTAGCCGCTTTTCACGATCTTGTTAGCTTGTCTGGTTCACTGATTCTCGGATTCGCGACAGCATACGGCTATGCACCCGTAGATGAATTGTGGAATAAATCGCGCCTCGACGAGCTTTGGCAAGAAGAACAGTGGGGCCCAGATGAAGAAGCTCAGGCGTTGTCTGACGTGAAAAAGGCAGCGTTTTGGCATGCAAAGCGGTTTTTTGACGCTTCACAGATTGCTTAACGTTAGGGCAGCATTAGCGCTTTCGTTCAAACTTGCGAACTTAGGGCTGTTTAGGACCAACTGACCCTTGACGCCCAAGCAAAATTCCGAGCAAACTATCCACCACTGGCTGAACTTGTTCGGCTAGATCATCTACGATGTGAAATGCATCGACAACCACCCGAACATGTGGTGGGAAATCAGGAAGAGGTAAAAATGAATAAATCCGTATTATTTGGCGCGATGACTGTAGCAAGCCTTGCGGCTGGCGCAGCAGCTGCCGGTACGCTTGAAGACGTGCAAGCACGTGGCAAGTTGAACTGTGGTGTGACTACTGGTCTGGTTGGCTTTGCTGCTCCAGATGCGAATGGCGAATGGAAAGGCTTTGACGTTGCTGTATGTCGCGCTGTAGCCGCTGCTGTTCTTGGCGATGGCAATGCTGTTGAATTCGTTCCAACAACTGGCAAGACACGCTTCACAGCGCTTGCTTCTGGCGAAATTGACATGTTGGCACGTAACACAACGTGGACATTGTCTCGCGATGTTGACCTGAAGTTCACTTTCGTTGGCGTAAACTACTACGACGGCCAAGGCTTCATGGCACCAAAGGAGTTGGGTGTTTCATCTGCTAAAGATCTAGACGGCGCGACTGTCTGCATCCAAACTGGTACAACTACAGAGCTGAACTTGGCCGACTTCTTCCGCGCCAACAACATCTCTTATGAGCCAGTGCCAATCGAAACAAACGCTGAAGCACAACAGCAGTACCTAGCAGGCGCATGTGACGTGTTCACAACTGACGCGTCCGGCTTGGCAGCTACTCGTGCGACATTCGAAAACCCACAGGACCACGTTCTGTTGCCAGAAATCGTATCCAAAGAGCCACTCGGCCCATTGGTACGTCACGGCGACAACGAGTGGGGCGACATCGTTCGCTGGACTTTGAACGCTTTGATCACAGCTGAAGAGCTGGGTGTTACATCTGCAAACATCGCAGAAATGTCAGCTTCTGCTGGTGGTAACCCAGAAATCAACCGTCTGTTGGGTACCGAAGGTACTTTGGGCGAAATGTTGGGTCTGTCCGCAACTTGGGCAAAAGACGCAATCGCAGTTTCTGGTAACTACGGCGAAGTGTTCGAACAAAACATCGGCGAAGCAACACCGATCGGTCTAGCACGTGGCTTGAACGCTCAGTGGACAGATGGCGGCCTTATCTACAGCCCACCATTCCGTTAAACTAATCTAGTCGAAGGGCGCGGGAAAACTCCCGCGCCCTTCGCGCTTTTCACGACTTAACTACTTTTACGACCAATCTTCGGCCTTTGGCGCATAGACGCCGCATTAAGCAATGGCTGGAACACGGGGAACCAATCCATGACAATTATAACCGACCCTCCAAAGGGTTCGTTCCGGCTATCTATGCTGTTGAATGATACCCGCTACCGGTCGCTTACTTTGCAAGCAATCGCGGCTATCCTGCTGGCATTGGCAATTTTCTATCTTGCCAACAATGTTGTCACCAACCTTCAACGGTTGGGTTTGAACATTGATTTCTCATTTCTGGGTGCGCCTGCAGGTTATGATATTAACCAGCGATTGATCGAATACACCAGCCAATCAACCAACCTAAAAGCTGCGTTTGTCGGTATTTTGAATACGTTGCTTGTTGCAGGCTTGGCCTGTGTAATGGCGACCATCTTCGGTGTGTTCGCGGGTGTTCTGCGCTTGTCGAACAACTGGTTGGTCAGCAAGCTGATGTCGATCTACGTCGAGATCTTTCGCAACATTCCAGTTCTGATCTGGATCCTAATCATTTATGGTATCATGACGGTTGTCATGCCGGCACCACGCGCGTTTCGCGGTGAAGATGCTGAAGCCGCAATGTTCTTGGGCATTTCAGCCTTCACAAACCGCGGTGTCTACATTCCGGGACCAGAGTT
>JAGSGK010000050.1 GCA_023955215.1 Paracoccaceae bacterium | reverse complement strand
TACGTATGTTCCGAATTGTTATAGGTATTAAGATGTAATCTTTGCATCATCACTGAGCAAAGAAGCCTAGCTCTTGTAACGGATGTTTTTGACAGGATGCCAATGTTGACTGAAGAAGCAAAAAACCTTGAGGAAGACGTCGTATCCATACACACCAAGGTGATCATTAAAACATCTTGGGGCATTATCATTTGTTGTCTTTGTTGGATGGGACTCGCCTTTTATTTAGATGAGCCTGTTATCGCGTTACTGACCGGGCCAGCGTTGTTTGGCACCATTCTAGCGGTCGTTTTAGCACTTCTCGAGATGCCTCTGTTGGCTCGAAGCGTCTGGAGCGCATTCGGTATTCTCTCAGTAACGTTAGCAAATTTCACCCTTCCTTCCGCAGCCAACCCTGAAATCATGTATCTTGTTCTTCTTGGTGGGCCTTTTCTGACTTTCGCAATCGGACGCGAAAACTTCCACCTCATGCTAACGTTTTGTGCGACAGCCATTTCATTGAGCGCTGTCCTAATTCTTGGCAATGACTTTTTTGGAACACCTTGGGTCAATGAAGATATTGCGAGGACCTATCTCGCGCCCGGCACATTGATCATGGTGTTTATTCTAATAGGTATTGAGATGGGCACATTTGGAATCTTAGTGCACACAGATCAGGTTCGGCTCGAAGCTTCCCGTCGGCAGGCACGACGTGCAAGCCGCGCAAAGTCCGACTTCCTTGCGGCCATGAGCCACGAAATAAGAACACCGATGAACGGTGTTGTAGGAATGGTGGAAATTCTAGAGACGAGTAAGCTGACAACGGAGCAAAGTCGAATAATTGAAACTATCAAAGACTCCTCAACTGCTTTGTTATCCATCATCGAAGATATTCTCGATATGTCGCGAATTGAAGCAGGTAAGTTGGCATTGACGCTTCAGCAAACTGAAATTTTGAAGGTGTTCGAAAAGTCAGCCGACACGCTTCGCCATTTTGCGGACGCACACAACGTCACTTTATCGATGTGCTATGATCCTCAATTGCCTAAATTCATAAGCTGCGATCCCGGTCGATTGCGCCAGATAACATTGAACTTATTATCGAACGCGATCAAATTCTCGAAA
The DNA here is from genome assembly GCA_023955215.1 of Paracoccaceae bacterium. Classification (GTDB taxonomy): domain Bacteria; phylum Pseudomonadota; class Alphaproteobacteria; order Rhodobacterales; family Rhodobacteraceae; genus Ascidiaceihabitans. The sequence continues at coordinate 12,520 of JAGSGK010000050.1, read as the reverse complement.
AGCCATCCAGAGGGTCTAAGAGGCCAAGTATTATTGACCATCGGTTTCAGCAAGAAGGGGGATTTGGAGTTCACGGTCTCTGACAACGGTATTGGCATCGCTCAGGAGTTTATTGAGAGCCTATTCGATCCCTTCGAGCAATCTGCAGCTGTCAGGCGTCACGATTTCGGAGGGTCTGGACTGGGCCTCGCGATTGTTTCGCAGTTGGTAGAAAAACTTGGTGGATCGGTGAACGTTGAAAGTCAGATTGGCTGCGGTTCATCCTTTACTGTCCAGTTTCCGATTGTCGATGCAAAAGGCCGAATAGATCTTCCAGATTTGACCGGCAAGACTATCGCAAGCGTTAAGAACCCAGTTGATGGGTTGCCATGTTTTAAAAAGTTTATAGAAGGCTGCAACGCTGAATTTAAGACATTCGAAACGAGGGAGGCGTTAGTTGAAGCGGCGCAAACCCAGAATGACAATGTTGTCTACATTATCCCATGTGGCACTGATGAAGGCGTTGGTGAGAATGCTTCAATAGGTCATGAAGCATGGGAAATTCCCGAAGAAAGCAAAACGATTTTCTTGTCTAATTCACAGGATCAATTTGCAAACCAAGAATTGGCCGGCGAAATCATATTATCATCCTCGCCCATTTTGATCACCGCGTTAATCGACACACTGGTCGGTATTTTTGAGCTTGAGTTTCCAAAGCAAGATATACGTCATTCAAGTATTCAACCTTTGCTGGCAAAAGTAGAAGAAGGCGGAGGGCCACGTATTCTCGCGGCCGAGGACAATCAAATCAACCGCGTGGTCCTTACCAGTCAGCTTGAAAAACTTGGGCATTCTGCGGTTGTTGTCGAAGATGGTGCCAAAGCTTTCGAGGCATGGCAGCGTGGCGGTTGTGATCTCATTCTAACTGACTGTCAGATGCCAACAGTTGATGGGTTTGAACTGACACGCATGATCCGTGAGAAAGAGGCAGTTGAGGGGTTGGCGCGTACACCAATTATTGCCATCACTGCAAACGCGTTGCGTGGTGAAGGAGATAGATGCCTAGCCGTAGGTATGGATGGATATCTGACGAAGCCTACGTCTCTGGAAGATCTGCGGGCAGCGCTAGAGCTGCACTTTGTACAGGTAGGTTCTGTTAGCGCAGGCTGAGGCGGTCACGACCGAAAAGATGTACTTTTCCTCGGCGCTAAGGACTGATTATTAGCCCTGAGAGATGATGGTATATTTTAAAGGTTTTAAGTTTTAGCTACACAATGACCTCCCCCTTGAACTCGCAGCTAAGCGCAAAGCGTTGGCAGACTGGACCTGTCTCGATTTGATGCCGCTCCTTTGATAACATTTACTGCAATGAAGGAGATGCACGATGGGACACAATCGGACGGTCGAATTGTGCCAGGATTTGGCACCACCGCTTGATGGACGCTGTAGAAAACCTTGTGAAAAGACTTATGAGACAGAAATAGATGGCTCCGATCCCTACCGCCGGAGCCACATTTAGCTACAAAGCTTTTCCTGATCGATTGGATGGAGTTTCTTGGTGTTGATCGTTTAGCGATTAAGTGCAGCTTCGCATTGCATTCCAAAAATAGTTTTGGAAACAGGCGTGCCTATCTAACTTAAATAAAAGCCGCATTTTGTATCTTGCCAACGAAGTCTCCCCCGCGTAATCAGTTTCTCGTGTAGGGGCGTAGCTCAGTTGGTAGAGCGACGGTCTCCAAAACCGTAGGCCCACAGTTCGAGTCTGTGCGCCCCTGCCACTTTACCCATCCAACTTTGATCACCACGCGGGATTAAGCCATTGCTTAATTGTAGCGCAGTGCCGTCGCTTTGCCGCGGAAGATGTAATACGACAGCATCGTGTACCCCAAGATGGCAGGCAGCACGAAGAGTGTTCCAATCAAGATGATGAACAGGCTCTCGGGCGCGGATGCCGCGTCATAGATCGTGATCTTTTCGGGCACGATGTAGGGATAGAACGAATACGCCATTCCGCCATAAGCCAAGCTGAACAGGGCGATTGCGGCTGCAAAGGGTGTCCACGACCAGCGATCGTTTTGGAGTGGCAGGCGGCTTAGTTGCCACCAGACAAACGCAACCAATGCACCTGATAGGATTGGCAATGGCGCGAGGTAAAAGATTTCCGGCAGGCTAAACCATTTGTCGAAAATGCGTGTGCTGACAAAAGGAGTTGCGACAGAGATAGCAACGATCCCCATAACTAGGCCCCATATCCCACCCTTTGCCCAACGAATGGCACGGCGTTGCAATTGGTCTTCGGTTTTCCAGATCAGCCACGCTGCCCCGATAAAGCTGTATCCAACTGTTAGGAACACGGCGGTTAGTGTTGCGAATGCAATGTTGGGCAGTTTCCATGTAAGGCCCATGATATACATGCCCAGCATGAACCCTTGGCTTAAGGATGCCATCAGCGATCCCGCAAAGAACGCACTGTTCCACATGCGCTTTTGGGTGATGGGTGCTTTGGCCCGCATTTCGAACGAAACCCCGCGTAGGATCAATCCCACCAGCATCACAAAGACGGGCAGGTAAAGCGCGGTTAGTATGATCCCATGCGCAGGTGGGAAGGCCACCAGCAACAATCCAACGGCCAGAACCAACCATGTTTCATTGGCATCCCAGAACGGCCCGATTGACGCAACAAGCCGATCTTTTTCATCTTCACCCGCCAAAGGCATCAACAGTCCCACACCTAGGTCAAAACCATCCAGTACAACGTAAATCAGGATTGATAATCCCATGAGGGCTGCAAAGGTCCATGGCAGCCAGACGGCTGGATCTCCAAACATGTCCATTGTTATTCTCCCGGCTGTAGGGCTGTTACGTTGGCTTCGCCGCCACGGGGATACCCGCGGTTTGGCGTGCTTTCACCTTTGGTGGCTTTGCGGGCCAGATAGGTGATTACACCGATGTATGCGACGATCAGCGTTGCGTAGATCACAAGGTAGCCAATCAAGGTGCCCAGCACCATTCCTGCAGAAACATCGCTGACAGCGTCCTTGGTCATCAAGACGCCCTGTACCAGCCAAGGTTGGCGACCGATTTCAGTTGTGTACCAGCCTGCCAAGGTCGCGATCCAGCCACTGAAACTCATGGCGCAGAACGCGTAGAGGGGCAGGCGTGGCATGTGCCCAGCACCGTATTTGCGCAACAGCACAAGTCCCGTCCAAGACAGTAGCAACATGGCTACGCCGGTACCGATCATGATGCGGAAGCTGAAAAACACGGGCGCAACGCGGGGATGCATGACTGTGCCGTCTTGCGCAATGAAGTCGTTAAGGCCGGGCACAACGCCACTGGCTTTGTGTTTAAGGATCAATGACGCCCCGTTTGGAATGCCGATCTCAAACCTGTTCTCGCGCGCGGCTTGATCTGGAATGGCGAACAGCACCAGCGGTGTATTTGGACCGGTTTCCCAGTTCCCTTCCATCGCAGCGATTTTAGCAGGCTGATGTTCAAGTGTGTTGAGGCCGTGCATGTCACCAGCCAAGATTTGGATTGGGATCAAGGCAGCCGCCGCGATGATACCTACTCTGAGCGCGGATTTCACGTCTTCGCCTTTGTCACCCCAAAGCATGCGCAATGCAGAGATACCTGCGATCAAGAAGGCGACCGTTAGGCCAGAGGCCAGCAACATGTGCACAAAACGGTAGGGCATGGAGGGGTTGAAGATGATGTCGAACCAGTTGGTCGCAAAGACAACACCGTCACGCAGCTCGTACCCTTGAGGTGTATGCATCCATGAATTCAAAACGATGATCCAGAAAGTCGACATAGTCGTGCCAAAGGCGACCAAGAAGGTGGCAAGTGTATGCACCCATGGTTTTACGCGTGAGGCACCGAATAGCATGATCCCCAGGAATACTGCCTCGAGGAAGAAAGCGGTCATTATTTCATAAGCCAGCAATGGCCCTGCCACGTTGCCAACCGTTTCCATGAAGCCGGGCCAGTTGGTGCCGAATTGGAAGGACATTGTGATGCCAGAAACTACTCCCATCGCAAAGGACAGTGCAAAGACCTTCACCCAGAACATGTAGGCGTCCATCCATTTGCGATCACCCGTTGCGTTGAGCCGAAGCTTAAAGAACAAGAGCATCCAGCCTAAGGCGATTGTGATCGTTGGGAATAAAATATGGAAAGAGATATTCGCACCAAACTGGATGCGCGATAAGAGAAGGGTATCCATCGGCCAAGCTCCATTATGTTCGCCATAATACTACTCGCGATATAGGGAGTTCGACCACGCCATACAGGATTGTGCGACAATACGCGCAAAGGTATCGCGGTGCGTCAAACACACCGCGATTTTAGGCAATTGGTCAGGCGCGTAATCGGCCTATAGGTCTTTGACTAGGCGCAACGCGTCATAGATTGCTGCGTGTGTATTGCGTGCAGACACCGCGTCCCCGATGCGGAACAGCTGGAACGTGCCTGTGTCATTGCGTTTGATGGTTTGAACGTCGCCTGCGATCAAAGCGTCCTGATCCACCGCACCTTCATTGGAGCTGAGAGGTTTGAGATCGAAATACAACTCGTCTAGTGGTAAGGTCCCGTAATTCACCACAACCTGATCGTATTCACGTTCGTCACTGTGATCTGAGTAGTCTGTCCCGATTGTAGCGGTCAGCTTGTTACCCGAACGGACCACATCGAGCAGACGGCGGGTCACGGTGAAGGTTACGTCTTTGTCCTGAAGCGAACGCATGTATGGGACCAAGTTCATGGCCATGATATCAGGGGCGAATGTGCGGTCAGGTGTCATCACCTCGACCTTAGCCCCTGAATTAGCGGCGATTTCAGCAGCCTGAAGGGCTGGGTGATCCCCACATTCGTCATAGATCAAGACGTTTTGGGCTGGTTTTACGTCACCTGCGATGATGTCCCATGATGTCACAACGTTTTGAACTTCTTGACCGGACTCGTATAATTCCGTGTTCGGCATACCGCCTGTCGCTACAATCACCACATCAGGGTTCAGTGCGGTCACATCTGCGGCCTCTGCCCATGTGTTAAAGTGGAACACCACATCACGTGCCGCACATTGCGACATGCGCCAGTCGATGATCGAAATCATCTCGCGGCGGCGTGGGCTAAGAGAGGCAAGGCGCACCTGTCCACCCGGATCAGGCTGGGCCTCGAACACAGTCACGTTGTGACCACGTTCTGCAGCGACGCGCGCCGCTTCAAGACCCGCAGGGCCCGCACCGATGACGACGACCTTGCGTGTGTCCTTGGCCACAGGGATCGTATGCGGCATTGTCAGCTCGCGCCCAGTTGCCGCGTTATGAATGCACAGCGCATCACCGGCTTGATAAATGCGATCAAGGCAGTAGGTCGCGCCAACGCAGGGGCGAATGTCGTCCTCGCGCCCCTCGATGATTTTTTGCACGATATGTGGATCAGCCATGTGGGCACGGGTCATGCCGACCATATCCAACAGGCCGGAATCAATCGCGTGACGGGCGGTGGCCACATCGGGGATTTTAGCGGCGTGGAAGGTTGGCATGCCTGTCAGCTTCTTCACTTCGCCTGCGAAATCTAAATGCGGTGCGTTTGCCATGCCTTGGATCGGGATCAGATCGGTCATGGCCGGATCGGTGTGAATGCGCCCCTTAACCACATTGAAAAAATCGAGCTTGCCCGACTCCGCCAGTTTTTGCGAAATCAGCAAACCGTCCTCAGCCGTGATTCCGCCCTTTTGGGCCTCATCAGCCGTATAACGGAAGCCAATGATGAATTCCTCGCACACGCGTTTGCGCACGGCGTCCAACACGTCCATCGGGAAACGCATGCGGTTCTCTAAGGTGTCCGCGCCGTAGGGGCCAACCAGATCATTGGTTAACGGCGACCAGAATTGATCCAACAAGTGACCGTAGACCTGCAATTCAATTCCATCCATACCCCCCGCCTGCATGCGTTCGGCAGCATCGGCAAAGTCTTCGATGATCCGTTCGATATCCCAGTCTTCAATCAGTTTGGGAAAACCACGGTGCGCAGGTTCGCGATGTTTGGATGAGGAGACACTTGGCAACCAATCGCCTTTGTTCCAATTGGTGCGACGGCCAAGGTGGGTCAGCTGGATCATAACCGCGCAGCCGTGCTCATGAACGCCATCGGTCAGGTTCTGGATCCACGGCACTACCTCATCCTTATAGGCAAGGATATTGTTAAACACAGGCGGGCTGTCTTTGGACACAGCAGCGGACCCTGCCGTCATGGTCAGGGCGACACCCGCCTTTGCGCGCTCTGCGTGATAGGCACGGTAGCGGTCTTTGGGCATACCATCTTCAGGATAGGCAGGTTCGTGACTTGTCGTCATGATCCGGTTTTTAAGGGTCAGGTGTTTAAGCTGGTAAGGCTGGAGCAACGGATCTTTGGACATCTGGCATCTTTCGCTAGAGTTATTGTGTGCCCATTTGGGCTTGGTTTTTAGGAGCCTGCCGTAAAGTTGACACTTGTGTCAAGAAAACTATGATAGAGCCATGACAGATACCCCAACACGCCAACGCGGATCCAAAGAGATCTGGCGCAATGCCGCATATGAATTGCTTATTTCTGAGGGGATTGATGCGGTCAAAATCATGCCCTTGGCCAAACGCCTAAACCTAACGCGCACAGGGTTTTATTGGTTCTTTGAGGATATTTCAGAGCTGCACGCTTCGATGGTACGCCGATGGGAAAGCAAAAACACTGGCAACCTTGTGGATCGCTGCGCTGCGGATGCGTCTAGCATATCTGAGGGGCTGTTTAATCTTATGGATTGTTGGTTGGACCCAACGCTATTTGACGCGCGCCTTGATCTTGCGATTCGTAATTGGGCGCGGGTGGATGTGGATTTACAACAGCGTGTGACGCAGGCCGATACGCGTCGCATCAAAGCGGTGGCTGAGATGTTTGCGCGGCATGGGTTTACGTATGAGCAGGCAGAGGTGCGTAGCCTCACCGTGATCTATACGCAGATCGGCTATATCTCGATGCAGGTAAGTGAAAACCCACAAGAGCGTTTGGAGCGTGTGCAGCATTACGTCGAACTGTTTGCTGGGGCCGCGCCAGACCCACGGGATCTGGATAAATTTATGGCCCGTCACCAGTGATGCGCATTTCCGGTATTCACTATCTGAAGTTGGTAGTGTGCGTGGAATGATGATACCCGTATAAAAAAACCGACGGGAACGTTATGACATTGCTTCAGATTGCTTCGCTATTGATCGTCCTTGCGGGTGCCTTTGGGGCCATCAACTACCTGTTTTTGAAACTGCCTTCATCTATCGGTATTTTGGTTGTTGCGCTGATCGCATCCTTTGTTGTGATTGTGACGGACGCGCTATTCCCCAGCCTAACGGTAGAGGAGCAAATTCGCGCACAGGTGCTGGAACTTGAGTTTTCCGAGGCGTTGCTTGAGGGCATGTTGGGGCTGTTGCTATTTGCCGGTGCGCTTCATGTGAAATTATCTGATTTGCGCAAGGCATGGCTGGTCATCCTGTTGATGGCGACCATTGGCGTGGGCCTTTCGACTACTATCGTTGGTTTTGGGTTTCACTGGCTAACCGGTATGCCGATCATGATTGCGTTGGTGTTTGGTGCGTTGATTTCGCCGACCGATCCTGTTGCCGTTCTAGGTGTGCTGCGCGAAGCGGATTTGCAGAAATCATTGGAAACCAAAATTGCGGGTGAAAGTCTGTTTAATGACGGTGTTGGCTATGTGGTGTTTCTGGTTCTTGTTGGGCTGGCATTCCCAAGTGGGGACCACCACGCAACGGGCCTATGGCCAGCGGTCATGTTGTTCTTGCAAGAAGCCCTTGGTGGTGCCGCGCTGGGCCTTACTTTGGGATGGCTGACCTTCCGCGTAATGCGTTTGATTGACGACTATTCGTTGGAGGTTCTGATTACCCTTGGCCTTGCTTTTGGTGGGTATGAGTTGGCGGTGTGGTTGCATGTGTCTGCCCCTATCATGGCGGTGTGCGCTGGGTTGTTGATTGGTGACATTGGTGCACGCCACGGCATGTCAGAGGAAACGCGCAAATATGTGGATGCTTTTTGGAAGTTGATTGATGAAATCCTGAATGCGGTCCTGTTCTTGATGATCGGCTTCGAGGTTTTCGCGGTGGCGTTCGAATTTGATTTGCTTGTTTCAGGCACGTTGGCGATCGCATTGGCATTGCTGGGGCGTTTTGTGGCGGTGGCTGTGCCGGTTATGATGCTGAAGCCCTTCCGTAACTTTAGCGCGGGTGTGATCCCGATCATGACATGGGGCGGGCTAAAGGGGGGTATCTCTGTCGCGCTTGCCTTGTCCTTGCCGGATGGGGAATGGAAGCCACTGATCCTGACCGCGACCTATGTTGTCGTTGTCTTCTCAATCATCGTGCAAGGGCTGACTGTCACGCGATTGGCCGAGAGGGTCGGTCGCGCGCCGGAGCTGCCTGACGGCTAAGTCAGTCGCGCTTTTGACATAATTCTGCCGCCGTTTGTCCACAATTTCATGCAAGAGCACTCTTGCTATTGGGTGGCACTGCCATGTCGCCACGGTTTGTGAACTTGTTAAATGAGTGTTCTTAATGTCTGCATACAATACCAACGAAACCGATCCGACTATGTCGGCGATCCGCGCAATCCTTCATGAGCCCGCACCCGCCAAAAGTGGGGCCAAAGAACGGATTGAAGAGGTCGCAGCCGCGTCCGCGCGTGCTACGGATGTGGCAAAGGCCCACGTGACTGGCATCTTGACCACAAGGCGTAAGGCTGCAGCTAAGAAAAAAGTTAACGCACCCAAGGTCGAAGGCGATCAATCGCGTATCTCGGCCGTCATGGGGCGCAAGAAATGGGTGATCACGCCAAAACGTAAACATGCCTATTGGGCTGTGTTCGCATTGATCGCTGTTTTCCGTCCATTTTGGATCGTGATTCCGTTCGTTATAGCGATCCTTGCTTTGCTCGCCAGTTTTGCGATTTTTGGCTCCGATAGAACTTGGGGTGCTATTATCAAAGCCTTTCAGTCCTTCGCTGCGCGTTCACCAGAGCGGGCGCAAAGGTTGGCTGTGCGCCTTGATGCTTTTGCAATGCGGTGGGATGGCCTATTGGATCGCTTTCCTGAAGGTCGTGTGGACGCACTGTATTTACCTGATTTTCAATCGCTTCAGGTGTCTGATGACCAACACCAAGAGGTGGTTGGTGATCGATTATCCCGGATGCAAGCAAGCGGTTGAGAATATGCGGCCTTGAAATCGCCATAGCAGGCGGTTAAATGGCTCAGTGATATAGGCTTAAGGAAAAGCAACATGGCGATGACCAACCCAATTCAATTCATTCAGCAGGTCCGCTCTGAGGTTTCCAAGGTTGTTTGGCCGACACGCCGCGAAGTCGTTTTGACGACTGTTATGGTGTTCATCTTGGCAGCATTGACCGCGGTGTTCTTCGCGACAGTTGATATTTTGATCCGTGGCGGACTTCGCACGGTTCTAGACTTCTTCGGTTAATCCCAAGTCGTTTACAATTTCTACGACCAAATTGGTTTGGTAAGTTGTGCGCAACCTCTTGAAATAGATCGTTTTGCGGAGTAAACGGCGGCACTAACCCAATGTTACGGCGTGCTGCGATTCGAGTTGCGCGCCGCTTTGTATTCGGGTGGTATCGGGCTAAGGGTCTGATCAAATTAAGAAATTCTGGTGCAGTCTCATATGAGCAAGTACCTCTAGATAAGGCAGGCAAGCAAATGGCGAAGCGGTGGTATTCGGTTAGCGTTCTTTCGAACTTCGAAAAGAAGATTGCAGAACAGATCCGTACTTCTGTCATCGAGCAAGAGCTTGAAGCCGACATTGATGAAGTGCTGGTACCAACAGAAGAAGTAATTGAAGTGCGTCGTGGCAAGAAAGTGACCTCTGAGCGTCGCTTTATGCCGGGCTATGTTTTGGTTCACATGGAAATGTCTGATCGTGGTTACCACCTGATCAACTCCATCAACCGCGTCACAGGTTTTTTGGGCCCGCAAGGTCGCCCAATGCCAATGCGTGACACGGAAGTGAACGGCATCTTGAACCGCGTTCAAGAAGGCGAAGAAGCACCACGCAACATCATTCACTTTGAGTCTGGTGAAAAAGTTAAAGTTACCGACGGTCCATTCGAAGACTTCGAGGGCATGGTTGAAGAAGTTGATGAAGAGGCACAGCGCCTCAAGGTCACTGTTTCGATCTTTGGTCGCGAGACACCAGTCGAACTAGAGTTTACCCAAGTTACAAAACAACTGTAATTTGGCCGGCGGGGTGCGCCCCGTCTGCAGCGCTTCGGCGCTGTTTCAATGTGGGAGGGAAGGGTGCCGCGGTATCCTGATCGCACCACACAACCAAACCAACCTAAGGCGCGCGTGCCGAGGGTGTTGTAAAGGAGAAGGCCAATGGCCAAGAAACTCGTAGGGTCTATGAAGTTGCAAGTTGCAGCTGGTAAAGCAAACCCATCCCCACCCGTAGGTCCAGCATTGGGTCAACGCGGCATCAACATCATGGAATTCTGTAAAGCGTTTAACGCAAAAACAGCTGACCTTGAGCCAGGTGCACCTTGCCCAACAGTAATTTCATATTACCAGGACAAGTCTTTCACTATGGAAATCAAGACGCCACCAGCGTCCTATTTCTTGAAGAAAGCTGCCAAAGTGAAATCTGGCGCGACGAACCCGTCACGTGACATCGTTGGTTCTGTAACGCTGAAGCAAGTTCGCGAAATCGCAGAAGCAAAGATGGCTGATCTGAACGCTAACGATATCGACGCAGCGATGCAGATCATTTTGGGCTCTGCCCGTTCTATGGGCATTGAGGTGAAGTAAGATGGCAAAACTCGGAAAACGCACAACAGCGGCCCGCGCAGCATTTGCTGGCAAAGCTAACCTGACTGTTGAAGACGCAGTTGCATTGGTTAAATCCAACGCAGTAGCAAAATTCGACGAAACAATCGAAATCGCAATGAACCTTGGTGTTGACCCACGTCACGCTGACCAAATGGTTCGCGGTGTTGTTGGCTTGCCAAACGGCACAGGCAAAACAATGCGCGTTGCAGTATTTGCACGTGGTGCAAAAGCTGACGAAGCTACAGCAGCTGGTGCAGACATTGTTGGTGCAGAAGACCTGATGGAAATCGTACAGTCCGGCAAGATCGAATTCGATCGTTGCATCGCGACACCTGACATGATGCCTATCGTTGGTCGTCTTGGTAAGGTTTTGGGTCCACGTAACCTGATGCCAAACCCAAAAGTTGGTACTGTGACTATGGACGTTGCGGACGCTGTTAAAGCGGCCAAAGGCGGCGAAGTTCAGTTCAAAGCTGAAAAAGCTGGCGTTGTTCACGCTGGTGTTGGCAAAGCATCTTTTGACGAAGCAAAGCTTGTTGAAAACGTTCGTTCATTCGTTGACGCGGTTGCTAAAGCACGCCCAACAGGTGCCAAAGGCGCTTACATGAAAAAGATCGTTATCAGCTCTTCAATGGGCCCAAGTGTGACCGTTGATGTTGAAAGCGCTACAGGCGAATAAGCCTTCACAGCATTTAGAATTTAAAAAGGCGGGCCATTGGGTCCGCCTTTTTTGTATCCAAACTGTGATCAGCTGCAATGTGCGGTTTCGATCAAGCGTTTTCGAGTGTGCTCAGCTTCTTCATAAAGCTGTTAAACCCTGCAGGGCGTACGAATTTCCAAAGTGGATCCATTTTGTCCCAGCCTGGGCCGTAATTGATCGCCAGAATTTTTTCAGGCACTGCGGGTTGATCAAGCCCAGAAATATTGCATGTTCGGAACGGATAAACGTCTTTTGGTTCGATCTCTCCGTAAGTGTGTGGGAACACGTAAACCTTGTTTTGTGCAAACCACGCTGGAAAGATGTCGCAAGTATAGCCCATGATTGGCAGCAGTCTTAACATCCCATTGTGTGGTTCTGAAGGTTCCTCACACAGGATCCCCAAATCACGAACCTCTTGGGTAAAGGTGGCCCATTCGGCGACAACGGCATCTTCATCGCTTGCGTCCAGAATGATCCCCAAATCAATATCGTTATCATGGTCGATCAATTTTCCATCGCGAACCAGACCAAGCAATGTGCCCGAATTCAAAAAGACCTTATGACCTGCGTCTTTTAGCGCTTTCATATGGCTTTCGATCCCATCCCAAATTTCTTTGTGAGAGACGTTTTTGAATAGGACCTCTGGCTCAATATATCCGTGATGCGTCAGGTGAAGGGGGCTAAGATGCTTCACTACCATTTCATGCAGCTTTTCGAATTGTTGCTTTTCTTGTTCGGTCTTCACCATGTCGCGCAGGGCATTGATATGTGCCAAAGTGTTATGTGGCCTTTCACGCTTCAGCACACCAACCGCGACCGACGCTTCCAACCATTCGCGTGTTTGCGGGGAGGTGCGCAGCGCCTTTAGTTTTGAGAATAAGCCCCGGCCTCGAAACTTCTTTGAAGGTGTCTCAAGCTCAGTCAAGACGGCTTGGCGCAGCTCTTGGAGTTCTGAATTTTGATTGGTC
>JAGSGK010000174.1 GCA_023955215.1 Paracoccaceae bacterium | reverse complement strand
GTTGTCATCTCTAGCCATTGAAGGCCTCCATATTTTGTGGGCACTGCCCGTAAATCCAATCCTAGTGATGTGCGAACACACCCCGGATCATCGAGGCAGCCCGAGAGGGCCGCCTACAATAATTAGAACTTCAAGCCACCTTCACGGGCAGCATCAGCCAACGCTTTAACTTTGCCGTGAAACAGGAACCCGCCACGGTCAAAGTAACAGGTGTCTACGCCTGCTTTCTTTGCACGTTCTGCGAGCGCTGCGCCAACTTTGGCAGACGCTTCGACGTTGTTTTTGCCGATAACACCCAGCACGGATTCCAGTGAGGAAGCCGACGCGAGTGTCACGCCATTTACATCGTCGATCAGCTGAACACTGATGTTCTTGTTTGAACGATGAACGCTCAGACGGGGGCGACCAGCAGCCACCTTCCGCATTTTGCTCCGGTTGCGCATACGACGCTTCAGGAACAGATTTCTCTTGCTCATAGCCATTGTTACGCTCCTTACTTCTTCTTACCTTCTTTGCGGAAGATATACTCATCTTTGTACTTGATGCCTTTGCCCTTGTAAGGCTCTGGCTTGCGGTACTGACGAATATTGGCGGCAACTTGACCAACAGCTTGTTGATCGATGCCTTCCACAATGATTTCAGTTGGTTTTGGTGCAGTTACCGTAATGCCGTCAGGCACTTGGTATTCCACATCATGCGACAAACCCAATGCCAGCTTGAGGACAGTGCCCTGCATGCTTGCACGATAACCAACGCCGTTGATCTCAAGCTCTTTCTTAAAGCCTTCGGTCACGCCAGTTACGCAGTTGCCGATTTGAGTGCGAGACATGCCCCACTGCTGACGTGCCCGTTTGGACATGCCACGTGGTTTCACTTCTACACCGTTGTCGCCAACTGTGATGGATACATCGTCAGCAGCCGTGAAAGTGCGAACACCTTTAGGGCCTTTAACTTCTACGGTCTGGCCAGACACAGAGGCAGTAACGCCACTGGGCAGCTCGACCGGTTTTTTACCAATACGAGACATCTGTCACCCCTTAGAAGATTGTGCACAACACTTCGCCGCCGATATTGGCTGCGCGTGCTTGTGCATCTGACATAACACCTTGCGGTGTCGATACGATTGAAACGCCAAGACCTTGACGAACTGTTGGGATCTCTTTGGCACCCGCGTAAACGCGACGGCCAGGTGTAGAAACCCGTTTCAATTCTTTGATCACAGGAACCCCATCGAAGTATTTCAAAGAAATCTCCAACTCTGGGTGTCCGTCGACGCCTGTTCCAGCTTCGTAACCGCGAATGTAGCCTTCGCTTTGGAGCACGTCCAAAACCCAACCACGCAGTTTAGATGCAGGTGTTTTCACAGTAGACTTGCCGCGCAGTTGTGCGTTGCGAATCCGTGTGAGCATATCACCGATAGGATCGTTCATCTGTACTTCTCCTTACCAGCTCGATTTGACCATGCCAGGGATTTGGCCGTCAGACGCCAACTGGCGCAACGCAATCCGAGACATTTTCAGTTTACGGTAATAGGACTTCGGACGGCCAGTTACCTGACAACGGTTGTGCAGGCGTGTGGCCGAAGAATTGCGTGGAAGTTCCGCCAACTTTAGGCGGGCCTTGAAACGCTCTTCCATCGGAAGGTCCATGTTCGATGCGATTTCTTTCAGCGCAGCGCGTTTAGTAGCGTATTTTGCCACCAATGCTTGACGCTTCAGTTCGCGTTGGATCATTGCTTTTTTAGCCATGTTCTAATCTCCTCCGCGATCAGCTTGTGAACGGCACGTTAAAGTGCCCTAGCAAGCTTTTCGCTTCCGCGTCTGTGTCTGCGTTTGTGTTAAACGCAATATCCATGCCCCACATCACGTCTACTTTGTCGTAGTCGATCTCTGGGAATACGATGTGCTCTTTCAGGCCCATGGCATAGTTGCCACGTCCATCAAAGCTCTTGGCCGATACGCCGCGAAAGTCACGAATACGTGGCATTGCGACTGTTACCAAACGATCCAAGAATTCGTACATCTGATCGCCACGCAACGTAACCTTCACACCCAAAGGCATGTCTTCACGAACGCGGAAACCAGCGATAGATTTCTTCGCTTTGGTAATCACCGGCTGCTGACCCGCAATCGCGGCCATATCAGCAACAGCAGAACGGATTTTCTTAGAGTCGTTTACGGCTTCGCCAACACCCATGTTCAGCACGATTTTCTCGAGCTTGGGGATTTGCATGTCGTTCTTGTAACCGAACTCTTCTTTCATGGCTGCGCGGATAGTCTCCTTATACGCGGCCTTTAGACGTGGTTGATAATCAGCCATCAATCACTTCTCCCGATTTCTTGGCAAAACGTACTTTTTTGTCACCATCCATTTTGAAACCAACCCGTGTTGGGCCGCCATCTTTTGGATCGATCAAAGCAAGGTTGCTCAGTTGGATCGGCATCTCGGTTGGAACACGTCCACCCTGAGAGTTTTGCGTTTGCGCGGTGTGGCGAATGGAAACATTCACGCCAGACACAACAGCTTTGCCAGTGGATGGGTTGATAGAGTTGATAGAACCCTCTTTACCCTTGTCCTTACCGGCAAGAATGATGACATTGTCACCTTTTTTCAGCTTAGCAGCCATATTACAGGACCTCCGGCGCAAGCGAGATGATCTTCATGAAGTTCTTGGAGCGAAGCTCGCGAACCACTGGGCCGAAGATACGTGTGCCAACTGGCTCACCCGCATTGTTCAAAAGGACTGCAGCATTGGTGTCAAACCGAATTGCTGTGCCGTCATCACGACGGACTTCTTTAGCGGTACGCACAACCACTGCCTTGCGAACTTCACCTTTTTTCACGCGACCGCGTGGAATGGCTTCTTTCACAGAAACAACGATAATGTCTCCCACGGACGCATAGCGCCGGTGGGAACCGCCCAGAACCTTGATACACTGAACACGGCGTGCGCCGCTGTTGTCAGCTACTTCAAGATTGGTCTGCATCTGGATCATGGTAGATACTCCGACCTTTGGGGACCTAAATGCAGTCTAGGCCCCAGGGTTTCGATAAACTGGAGTCTTGGCTTAATCGGCCAAAACCGCCCAGCGTTTGGTTTTCGAAATTGGCGCGCATTCTTGAATGCGAACTTTGTCACCAACTTTGAATTGTTCATTCGCATCATGTGCCCGATATTTTTTGGACTTACGAATGGTCTTTTTCAGAACGGGGTGTGTAAACCGACGCTCTACGGAAACTGTTACAGTCTGAGCATTCTGGTCGCTTGTGACTGTGCCGTTCAAAATACGCTTTGGCATAATTCAGACCTTCTTACTCAGCAGAAGCTGCATCAGCAGCTTTTTGGTTCAGGATAGTGTTCACCCGCGCAACGGAACGGCGAACAACGCGCACACGTGCAGTATTTTCCAGCTGGTTTGTCGCAGCTTGAAAACGCAAGTTAAACGCTTCTTTTTTTAGTGCTACAAGCTCCGTGCGAAGCTCGTCCGGGGTTTTTCCCCGAAGATCATTGGCATCCATGGCCATCTTCCTTTTTCAACATCATCGGAGTGCCCCGCATCATGCAATTTTGCACACAAATAGGTCACACTGATTCCAATGGAGTACAGTACGAACGCGGTCTATAGGCGGGAAGTGGGTGTGTGGCAACCCCTTGTGGGGATTGTTTCTATCGCTGTTTTTGCTCCCCACACGAAATCAAGGGCGAAGCCCGCCGTGCAGAGCCCGATCCCACCGACGTGACAGTGTTTTGAAACAAAACACGAGAATGTGCCCCATAAACGCATCGCACTCCAAAGCACGGATTCAAGGCGTAGCCGCCGTGCAGAGCCCGACCGCCCCATGGGCGGGCTCTCCTGCAACGCCACAATTCAAAGATAGGTAGGAAGACGTGGAACCATAAAGTGGCTGTCAAAAACAAAGCAAAGCCCACCCGCGGTCAGGCAATGCACTCAGTTTAAATTCATCCTCTTAGCAAAAGCTCACTAATTTCAAGCCTCAGCGCCAACGCATCCTAATTCATTTGCATAAGCTAGAAAATATCGTCTAAATTTTTCGACCTCAATTCTGTTATCGTGACCCATAGTAAACCGCTGGAGTTCTACCACAGTTCGTTTTTGGCCATCATCGTCAAATTCAAATCTTGTAATTTCAGATATGTTTGGAACCGCAATGCGTAAACTGTCTTCTATCGACTTTGTATTTTCATCCAACTCTAAAGGCCAACGAGTATTCGGATGCTCTTTCCGAACCCAAGTTTCAAAGTTGAGATATGGAATCGTCTCTTCATAGAAAAGGTCACTACGCACAACGTTAAAATAGTATTCTTTTTTACCTTTGTTCATCTGCAATCTGATTGGCGAAATAGTTTCATAATCGAACTTGGTTAAATCTACCCATCGTCGATATTTCACATCAGGAACTTCAAGATCAACGGAGTAATCAAGCATGTAACCATCCAGATTCACACTATGGGACCCCATCTCAAACAATACTCGTCTCAAGTTCTCCCCATTATGGAATTGAGCAATGGCAGGGGCTGCAATCAAGCTGCAAAATAGTAATATGGTACCTCTAACTTTCCCCAGAATCATCTCGTCACCACCCCGTCCGCGCCTGCTCCTCAGCGCGCTTCTTGAGCACTTCCGTCTGCGGCAACCACCGATACTTCGCGTCCTCCGCCAGTGACCCCCAGTACAATTCCCCGCCGTACCGCCAGCCGTCCAGCACAATCGCGTCTTGCATGGTTGCGCCTTTGCGGCTGATCAGCACCGTGGAATGATCGATCCGCAGCGCCACGTCTGAATTGGCAATGGCGCGGTGCAAATCTAACGTCTGAAACTGCTCTGATGCCAGACGGTTCTCCAAATCCTCGGCCCAATGCCAGCACAACCCACGGGGCCGCGTCCCAGCATTCACCTTGGTGTTGTGGATCAACGGCCCGTCGGTCACGCCGTATTCCACCCGCAATTGGCGTGGATAGGTCAGCGAAATCCGTGCCGCCCGCGCCGCCTCGCTCGGGTCCACATCAGGCCCCAGCGACAAAAGCCGCGCCTCAAGTTTTGCAAAATCGTTTTGTGAAACGGGCGAAAGTTCGTGCGTGCCGCAAGCCCCAAGCGCCAATACCAACAGCATCGGTGCGAACATAAAAAATCGTCTAAGAATGGTCCTGCCCTCGCGCAAAAAATAGTTTCCTAAAACTAGCGGGGCGGCCCAACAATGTCGAGCCGCCCCAAATCGCATTTGCGTGTGTTTGGTGTTTTACGCGCCCAAGAAATCGCGCTTGCCGATCACCACGCCGTTGTGGCGCAAAATGCCGTGCACAGTGGCCATGTGAAAATAGAAATTCGGCATCACAAACGTCGCCATATACCCTGCACCCGAAAACTTAAACTCATCGCCACCTGCGGGCAAAACCACTTCGCGATCCTCGGCCCCGTCAAACGCAACCTCTGGCACGCTCGCCATAAATTCCAGAGTCTTCTGGATTCGCGCCTGCAACTGTTCAAACGTCGCCTCATCATCCATGAAACTCGGGTTTTCCGTTTGTGAAAGCCGCGCCGCCGCGCCCTTGGCCGTGTCACAAACCGTCTGCACATTGCGCGTCAGATGCATCATGTCGGGGTACAACCGCGCGTTCAGCATCACGTCGGGCGCAATTTTATGGGCCTCGCAATGGGCCTCGGCTTTTTTCAAAATAGTGGACAGCGCAGTTAAAGAATGGCTCAGGGCTGGAACTGGGGATTGCATGGTGTTCTCCTAAATCGCGGCACGAATTGCGCCGCTCGTTAAGTGAACACTGCTTACTTTGCGCAGGAAAGGCAACCGCTAATACATCGCCTAGTGCGTTCGAAACCAATCGCGCCAATTGCGTTGCCGATGGGTCCAACCCAAACCCGCAATAGATTGTTCAAACTGCTCGGCCTCTTGGGGTGAAACATACACCACACAGCTCAGCCGCTGCACCTTATCGCCAACATGAAACACCACAAAGCCATCAGGATCAAAAACATAGGCTTCAAACTGGGGAAACCGTATGTTTCGCCCATAACTGGCGAAATTGGCGATATCCGTCCAAACACCAAACATCTTGTTCCAGCCGACAAGGCCCTTATGCTGCCTTGGCGTTGACTTCAAGTCGCCGCGCACTTCGCCAAAACATTGGCGCAGCCCAGCTATCACATCCGCCTGCGAGCCGAGCGCGCCACCATCCGGCCCCTCGATGATATAGCTATAATCTTCGTTCAATCTGCCCACGCATAGTTGAAACTCACCGAAATCCGTTCATCATCGGACATGTTCAGCGGCACCTCGTGGCGCAGCCAGCTTTCCCACAACAACACATCCCCGACCACAGGCGCCTCATATCGAAACGGCTGCAACTCCATCGGCGCATCTTTCTTGCGCACGGGGGCGGCCATCATCATCGCCAATCGCGGGTCTTCGAATTTGAT
>JAGSGK010000302.1 GCA_023955215.1 Paracoccaceae bacterium | reverse complement strand
AGACACCACTTATCGTTCAGTTTCATGACGCAATCATAACACAGCCTGTCTAAATTAGAACAAGGTTTGACAAGCACAAAATGGCCCAAGACCAGTACCGACTGGGCCGAAGTTTGCACAATCTTGGCAAATGAGCGTACCCTCGCAGGCTGGCATCCCAGTCAGTCGTTCCCGATGGTGTTCATCGAGATTAGTGACCCGTGGCTCGGACAACGGCCCCGACCGTCTGCTTCAAGATGTTCAAGTCAGTTCTTAATGACAAGGTTTTATTATATGAATCATCGTAGGCCGCCCGTGCCGCGAATGCGCTCTCATTCCTGTCCGAGATCTGCCACAGCCCCGTGATCCCAGGCCGCAACTCGTAATAGGACTGACCGTGATAATTCTGTTCCTGGTTCACCATCATCGGGCGCGGGCCGACTAAGGACATGGTACCGCTCAGCACGTTGCAGAGTTGTGGTAGCTCATCCATTGAAGATTTACGTAGAAACCGACCTGTCGCGGTGATCCGCGGGTCGTTCTTGAGTTTCTGTGTCGCATTCCATTCCTCCCGCGCCGCATGGTTTTGCTGAAGATAGCTCTCAAGCAGTTCGTCCGCATTCCTAATCATGGTGCGCAATTTCCACATTCGGAATGGCTTGCCATCCTTACCAATACGCAGTTGCGAATAGAAAGGTTTGCCGCCACCCAGCGTCACAATGGCTGCCAGAAGAGCAATGAGCGGCAGCACAATAGGCAAGCCCATCAAAACCAAAATGACATCGAGAAGACGCTTCAGATAGGAGCGATAAATCCCGGAGCGTGGCAACCTATGAGGAGGCAGAGCATGAGCATTGCTCAACGCTTCAACATGCGTCGAAATAGTAGAAGGATCTAAATTCATGTAATGACTTCATATTTAACACTAAATAGAGTACGGTGGGGATGTAATCTTGGATCACTTTAGCAAGAAAACTACCACTCACCCTTCAGCCTATGGGTTGGACCAGCTGGTTGGCTCCACCAGCGCCGTGTAGGCGGCAGACGTTCCAACCAACCGTTATTGGAAGGGCTTTGGCAGCTTCCGGCTACTATGCGGTGGCGTCAGTCATGAATTGCGAGACCGGCAAGTGAAACGCCCTGTCATTTTGTATTCGATGACAGGGCGTACAAGACATTTGGCGAGATATCGCCCCCACTCACTAACGGGACTTCTAGTCTCACTAAGTCACGAAAGGTGCAAGGGCTCTAATTGTGACAAGCGAAGCAAAAAGGCGCCGCCGCGATATTTGGGCAACGCCTTTTCTGGGGGCGGTGTAAAAACCTACTGTTTCCATAAATGAAACAATACATCTGAGATGCCGGTATTGTAGGGGAACGTCAAGCGTGACGTTATCAGTAAGCACTAACGATGTGGGCCAATAGGCTACTGCACCAGAGAGTTTTTAATCGTTCTGGTCGCGACGTCGTTATTGCCATCACTAGAACGCGAGCGGAAAATACATATTGGGCGCGCCGCAGGCCCATCCTTCAGCGCACAAATACGGTCCGTCGCATTCTCTCCCAGTATCGCGGCGGGCTTTTTCATGTTCATTCGGTTTCACCTCTCCACTGCATATACCTCGCGCGGGCTTGATTGAAAGACATCGCCATAGCGGACCTTCGTGCAGTTTGAAGCGAACGACTGCAATGCCCAACCCTTCCACAAAAAAAAATGAACCCCGCACCACTGCGAGGTTCAAATCTGTGGCTCCGACGCAATTGCATGGCACTTCGCCAACGCTACGGATAATGGCTCATAAACGCGCAATTGACTTGCGCGAGAAAGACATATCAGCACTGCAAGCCGCTGTATGTTTAGCCTGAAATGCCGTCATTGCACTTACGCGCTTCTTCAACGGCCGCGCTAACACCTGTCAAATCAACCTTGACTGGTTGTTTTGTCTTTTTGGGAAATGCAGTCAGTGTGCCTTCCTGCATAATAGCCTTTACCATGTTGTCGTCCTTGATGACAAAGTAAGCGCCCTTGTAATCCCCACGCAGATCTTTGCTTTTCATACCGCGCGCTCTGCCATCGAAAACAAAACCATTGATATCAATTTCGACCTTCTGGCGGTTTTTGATATCAACATCGGCCAACGTGAATACACCGATGTAGGCATGCTTCTTGTTTGGTTTGAGACCGATCTGGATCGCATTTCCAAAGTCGTCAGTGCGTTCAATCAAGCAAGCTTCACGCTCTGCATCGATAAAGATATTCCATCCTTCAACTGGTGATCCAAACACAGCAAATCCGTCTTCCGCGCCCGGAATTGGATCTGCGGCGTTTGCTGGCATCGCAAAGCTCATTGCGGCGACACATGCACTTGCGGCGATTTGCGCTATCTTCATTTTAGGCTCCAATTTGGTTTAATTGATTAAATGACGCAGGCTAACTTTCGAATGCTTGAGTTTTGTCCGCTGAGCAGTGCGCCAACGGGCGCTATAAATCGTATGGCCCAAACTCAGTCAACCCTCGATTGCGGGTATTTGTGCCACTTTGAAACTTGTCTGGAATCTTAGCTGATCCGTCAGATCGCAGGCGATTTCAGTGTGCGGTTCTTCGCCGCAATGGCGCGACTGTTT
>JAGSGK010000135.1 GCA_023955215.1 Paracoccaceae bacterium | reverse complement strand
GGGGCTGGTCCTGCTGGCCTCTCGACTGCCATTGCCGCAACCGAGCGCGGCCACACGGTTACGATCTTCGACAAATCAGACGAAATTGGCGGCCAATTGAATATGGCAAAACAAGTTCCCGGCAAAGAAGAGTTTTGGGGACTGGTCGATTGGTATCGTACAATGGTCGCCGAGCTAAAGATCGAAACCAAACTAGGTAAAACTATCTTAACCGAAGACCTAGATGGTTTTGACGAGGTAATTATCGCCACTGGCGTTCTGCCACGTGACACAGCCATCCCGGGCCAAGATGGCAACAACGTGGTCAACTACATTGATGTATTGCGCCATAAGGTGGCAGTCGGCAAACGTGTCGCAGTGGTCGGTGCTGGTGGCATTGGTTTCGACATCTGCGAATTCTTGGCACATGAGGGCGACAGCCCGACAGAGCATTTGCCGGCTTGGATGAAAGAATGGGGTGTGTCTGATCCTGCAGAGCACCGCGGTGGCTTGGCCCCGGAAGGGCCCCAGCCAGAGCCGTCAGCGCGCGAAATAACGTTGCTGCAGCGCAAGGCCGAAAAACACGGCAAACGTTTAGGCAAAACCACAGGCTGGATCCATCGTTCTGCACTTAAGATGAAAAACGTGAACTTCGTCGGTGGTGTCAATTACGAACGTATAGATGCGAATGGGCTGCATGTGTCTTTTGGTGAGGCACGTGAAAACCCAACATTGATCGAGGTCGATACAATCGTCATGTGTGCAGGTCAAACCCCTGAACGCAGCCTTGCAGACGCATTGATCGCACAAGGCAAAAACTGCCATGTCATTGGCGGTGCTGATGTCGCCGCAGAGTTGGATGCCAAACGTGCCATTGACCAAGGCACGCGATTGGCTGCAACGCTTTAATACGGAACCGCCATAAAAACATGGCTCACATCGCCTTTTTAGCAATGTGAGCCAACGATCACTCAAATCAGAAACAGACTGTTCCGCTGTTTCCATGCCATGAACGATCCACTCAATTACCCCTTTATTATCCCACCAGTGCCCTGTTCTTGCCCAGATTGGGGTCGATAGATGTTCTCAACAAACGAGCAATAGAACAATTATTGAAGGGATCGTCCCATGGACCGTCTGACAGAAATGGAAGCTTTCGCCACGGTCGTAGACCAAGGTGGGTTTACCGACGCTGCCAAGAAAATGGGCATCTCCAAGTCCGCTGTATCCAAACACGTCTCAAGCCTAGAGGCACGCCTTGGTGCACGCCTTTTGAACCGCACAACACGACGTGTTTCGCCAACGGAAATTGGCCTTGCTTATTACGATCGTGCTCGCCGCGTTTTGAATGATGCAGGTGAAGCAGATGCTTTGGTAACATCTATGCAATCGGCCCCTTCTGGGCTTTTGCGCATCTCTGTTGCGACTGATTTTGGCGTCAACCACTTGTCTCCAGCATTGTCCGAGTTCCTTGAAGACTTTCCTGACATCACGGTGAACATGGTTCTGAACAATCGTTATGTTGAGTTGATTTCGGAAGGCTTTGATATGGCCGTTCGTATTGGTGAGTTGGAAGACAGCAGCTTGCGTGCTCGCAAATTGACCGAAACAACCCAACGTATGATCGCATCCCCCGGCTATTTCGAAAAATATGGCCGTCCGAAAAAATCGACGATTTAAATGATCACAAGCTACTGCACTATTCGAACCAAAGCAGTGGCAACATGTGGAAGCTAACTGCACCGTCCGGTGAAAAGCGTCAAGTTCGGACCGCTGGTTGGCTGTCTGTCAACGATGGTCAATCTTTGTTGAACGCCGCAATCTCAGGCCTTGGCATCGCATATCTCCCCAGCTTTCTTTACGCTGATGCGATGCGCCAAGGACTGATTGAGGACGCCATTCCTGATCTTCCAGTAGACACCCAAAGTATCTACGCCCTGTACCCACCGGGCCGTTTTACTCAGCCCAAAGTACGCGCATTCATCGACTTCCTAGCGCACGCCTTTGCCGACAAAGGCCCTGCCGACTGGTAAACTTTTCCAACTCCCCTCGGAAAACAACTCGCCTCGATACTTTATGTATCGGGGCCTTTTCCGTTTTAGAAGATCGGTAAATTTTGTATCCACCAACTGGCTAGCCAAGCGGCAAGATTATTGCCTCGACCCGACGGTTCGCTTTGCGACCCTCGGCATCAAGGTTCGAGCGAATTGGCCCTAAAAAGCCGTTGCCTTCGGCCGAAATACGGGCAGCATCCAACCCGTATTCATCAAGCAATCGTTTGCGAACAGACGCCGCGCGACGTTTGGACAATTCGATATTGAAGTCCAAAGCCCCATCGCTGTCCGTGTGCCCCACCAAAACAATCCGAATATCATCACGGCTTTTATAGAAAGCTGCCAACTCATCTAGAACTGGGAAAGGTCCTTGCCCCAAATCTGAAGTTCCAGATGCAAATGCCAGGTCATTCAGCACAACCGACCCTGTGCGCAAAAGGTTGCTTTTCAAATCGACGCCTGTCGGCAACGCAACAGGAGTTGATGTCGGAACAATACCACTCACCGTAACGGCAACCTTTTGACCACTCTTTGATCCCGCTTGAATGATCTGAACAAATGCCGCCGTCCCCGATGTGCTGACAAGCAGGCTCACCACCTCCGAGGGGGATGCACCGTTTGGTTTGGCAGCGGTCAAAAAGCGAAAGGCCCGAATATTCACATACATATCCGGCGCTGGCAGCACCTCGGTGCCGAACCGGAAATCAAAACCACCACAGGTGTTTTGGTCACAATCCAGAACAACGTCATATCCGGCTTCAATGAGCTGGTCACGTAAGGGGGCAAGAACCTGCAAGGTCGTCACACCAGCCGACCCCACGCGCCACGATGACCGTTCAACCTTACCCTCAATCAGTTTGGTTTTCATCGCTCCATCTTTAAATGGGCCAATGGGGGCGATGTAACTATCGAGGTTGCTGTTCGTTTGTTGCATTTTTTGAGCATTGGCAGGCAAATTTAATCCCAACCCAAGGGCTGGATGAGCAAACAAAATTACGGCACTCAATATGCTAAACGATAAACGGTTCATCTGTGTTGGCTATGGTATTCGTCATTCGGACGCATATCGATGCCACTCGCGATACGATTGGTCATGTTGAAGAACCCTGTAACGGATGCAATATCAAAGATGTCCGCGTCGCTAAAGCCAACCTTACGCAATCTCTCACGGTCTGCCTCAGACGTTTTAGCGCTGGCGTGAGTTAGATTCTCAGCAAATAACAACATCGCAAATGTGCGGGCGTCCAAATCAGCAGCGCGCCAGTTCATGACCATCAATTCGCCCAACATCGGATCGCCAGATAATTGACGGACGGCAGCACCATGCGCCGTCAAACAATAGAAGCATTTGTTAATAGAACTAACGACAACAGCAATCATTTCACGTTCTAACTTCGTTAGCCCGCTGTCAGCCAACATGATGTCATTGTACATCACAGTGAACGTATTGAGCTTAGACACGTCAAACGCATAAGACTGCAAAACATTCGGCACCATGCCCAGTTTTTCCTGACATATATCGAAATATTTCTGTGTCGCCTCAGGCAATGGATCAGCCATTGGGAGGTCTAGGGCATTTGGGTGCTTGATCATGACGTTTCCTTTTGCATCTGGCGGTAATGGTAGTGGCCCTTTGCAGAGAAGCCGAGCGATTTATACAATCCGTTCGCAGCAATATTGGCAGTCGTACATAAAACCGCCAATTCTTGCACACCTTGTTCAGCCGCCCAAAATGCGGCTTGGCGCATCATCCAAACACCAACTCCCTGTCTGCGTTGATGTTCCAAAATCTCAACAGCATGAACCATGCAAACACCGTCACTGATTGCAGCAAATGCTGCACCGGCAGGCTGTTCATTCCAACGTGACAAAATTCCTGTTTTATTGACTGCACGTGCCATCACATCCAGCCGCGCAGGGCCTATCCCACCCTTGGCCCATATCTCCGCCATAATCGCCAACGGTTCCCAAACACAAAACGTTGTCACAAGGGGGATCTCAATCTCCGTCAGCGCATTCACCGGTATTGCATACATCACAACCGGATCAACAACCTCATAACCATGAGATTCTAGCAACTGATCCAATGCCTCATCACCGTCACGGATCATGAACAATGGCGTCTGGCCCATATCCTGCATAGCGACCTCAGCCATACGAATATCCGTCTTTTGCACTGAACCCTCAGCAGTGGCCGCCGAAACACGTTTGCCGCCCCCCTGCCCATCGCGCAACGTCCACGGTCCAAGCCGCTTTGTCGCAGCGGCAGGCCAAGTACCGTCACAGATATCATAGAGCTGTTGTGCAGTGGCACTCATTCGGGAAACACGATGGCAAGCTTAGAGCGCGCCACTTCAACCTCAGCGCTGTCAGCACCACGTATCACAATGTTTGAGCCAAACTTGCCGTCTTTCTGAAAAGGGTAACTACCGATACTGAGCGCAGGAAATTCCTTAGCCAAAGCGCCCAGTGGCCCCGCGATATCACCTTCACCACGGTTGATCGTGTATGTGCTGCTCAATAGTGGCGCGCCCCCCGTTAGGGTTGGCAAGATCGTGGCCACCATCGCTTGAAACACCGCAGGGACACCCGCCATCACATGAACGTTTTCCATGGTAAAACCCGGTGCAATCGAAACGGGATTGTCGATCAAAGTTGCCCCATCCGGAATGCGGGCCATGCGCAACCGCGCTTCATTCAGTTCAGTACCTTTGCTGTCGTAATGGGCCTGCAACAACGCACGCGCATCATCGCGTACATCGATCTTCACACCGAATGCCGTTGCGATACAATCCGCCGTGATATCGTCATGCGTAGGGCCAATCCCACCAGAAGTCACAACCGTATCATAGGCCGCAGACAGTGCTTTTACCGCTGCAACGATCGCATCGGCGTCATCGCTGACCACCCGCACTTCACACAGGTCTATCCCAGCAGCCGTTAACTCACCTGAAAGGTGATACATATTTGCGTCTCGTGTTCGACCCGAAAGGATTTCATCACCTATGACAAGCATCGCAGCAGTTGGGTTGGGCATATCAGCCTCCTTGAGGGTCCGTTAAGACAAGTATAGTCCTGCATACATGCGCTTTCAAACTGATCTTATCCCCGCCCGCCTAATTCGTCGTTACAAGCGCTTCCTTGCGGATTGCATTTTGGAAGATGGGCGCGAAATAACAGCCCATTGCGCCAACCCCGGTTCGATGATGGGATTGGCAGATGAGGGCATGAAAGTATGGCTAGAGCCCAATGATGATCCCAAGCGAAAGCTGAATTTCGGCTGGCGTTTAATAGAACATGAGAATGGGCATTTTACAGGCGTCGACACCTCAGTCCCTAACCGTGCCTTGCGCGAAACGCTTGAAAAACGACAAATTCCCGAACTTGCGGACTATGAAACCGTACGCCCAGAAGTAAAATACGGTGAAAACTCACGCATAGATTTCCTGCTGACCCAAAATAAATTGCCAGATTGCTATGTCGAAGTGAAATCAGTCACCCTGAGCCGGACCCTAGGGCAGGCAGAGTTTCCAGATAGCGTCACCAAACGTGGCGCAAAACACCTGCAAGAGCTGTCAAATATGGTGGTGCAAGGACATCGCGCGGTGATGCTTTATTTGGTTCAACGCACAGACTGTACCTCGTTCACATTGGCATCTGACATCGATCCTGATTACCACGCAGCCTATCTAGCAGCGCGCGACGCAGGGGTTGAAACCCTTTGCATTGGCACCAAAATAACCCCTCAGGAAATCCTGATCGACGCACCAGTCACAATCAAGATATAGCCCTCTGGTCACCGCGCCTTGCACGGGGTAAATACGGTTAAAACCAATCCAATTATGGAGTGTTACCTTTGAACAGCACTGACCGCGGCCGGCAAACCAAAGACGGCATTCGCATTTATGATCCTTCTGACTCTGCTGGCATGATGGCCGCAGGCGCATTGGCATCCAAAATTTTGGACGACATTGCGGAACACGTTTTCCCCGGCCAAACCACAGCGGCGATTGATAAGTTGATCAACGATATGGTTGATGCTGCTGGCGCGAAATCTGCAACAATTGGGTATCGTGGCTATCAACATGCGTCCTGCATTTCAGTTAACCACGTGGTTTGCCACGGTATTCCAGGTGATAAAAAACTCAAGGACAGCGACATCGTAAATATCGACGTAACTGTCATTGTTGGCGGTTGGTTCGGCGATACGTCACGGATGTATGTGGCTGGAAAGTTATCGCGCAAGGCAGAACGTCTGATCCAAATCACGCACGACTCTCTTATGTTGGGGATCGAAGCAGTTAAGCCCGGCAATACCTTTGGTGACATCGGTCACGCCATTCAGTCCTATGTGGAAAGCCATCGTATGTCTGTTGTGCGCGACTTTTGTGGCCACGGCTTGGGACGTGTTTTTCACGCTCCACCAAACGTTGTTCACTACGGGAAACCGGGGACCGGCCCAACACTTGAACCAGGTATGTTCTTTACGATTGAGCCAATGGTTAACCTTGGCCGTCCTGAAACTAAAACACTGGCCGATGACTGGACCGCTGTCACACGCGACAAATCTTTGTCTGCTCAGTTTGAACATTCAATCGGTGTGACCGAAGATGGCTTCGAAATCTTCACGCTGTCAGCAGCGGGCAAGTTCCACCCAACGTACTAAAAAATCAGGCGTTACCCACCAGTGTACTCTAACAAGGTCACGTGGGTATCGCCGTACTTGCGTTGGTCTTCCATCTCAAAACCAATGGGCGGCATCATCGGTGCTGCCTCTTCCCAAACGATCATAGCGCCTTGCGCCAACCACCCGCCAGCGACCGCTGACCTTAGTGCCTTTTGGCCCATATCGCGACCATAGGGCGGATCAAGGAACACCAGATCGAATGGCGTTTCAGACCATACTGGCAGCGTCGTCGCGTCTTGTTTGAATACACGTGTTTCATTAGTCGCGCGTAACTTTGCGATATTTTCAGCAATCAACTTTTGTCCGACACGACCATTTTCCACCAATAGGGCGTAATCCGAGCCACGCGACAACGCCTCGAAGGCAAGTGCACCTGTTCCCGCAAACAGGTCCAACACGCGCGCACCGTCAATAACGCCGTGATGATTAAGCATGGAAAACAGGCTTTCACGCACACGATCCGATGTTGGACGCAGTTGCGCACCCGCATCGCCCTTGCCCACCGCCGCAAGCGCAGTACTGCGCCATTTTCCTGCAATTATTCTCATGCTTTGAGTAGCGCCTTCATATCCGTCTCTGGCTCAGCGATCACCTCAGGCGATGGTGACTTACCCACCTCGATCAGACGTTTGCCAATCATATACCCGCGCGGGTCATTTGCAGCATCAACAGCCAAAAGGGTCGCGCCTGCGTAATACCAAAATGAAACAGCATCACCGGTGCGGCGCGTGACAACACGGTCATAGCCCGTGTTCAGGCCCGCAATTTGCAATTTCACGTCATATTGATCCGACCAAAACCACGGTTTAGCAACATAGTCCTTTGCAGCGCCCATAATGTTTTCTGCAACCACTTCGGCCTGATCAATCGCGTTTGGCACGCTTTCAAGACGAATGCGTGTGTCGCGGTATGGAAAAGACGCACAATCACCTGCGGCCCAAATATGCGGATCAGATGTGCGCCCGTGCGCATCCACTTTGATCCCGTTTTCGATGATCAGCTCAGCAGCAATAGCAAGGCCAGAAGCCGGAGCAATACCAACTCCAACAATCACGAAATCGACGTCTAATTCAGAGCCATCGGTCAAACGCGCACCTTCAACCGCATCTTCGCCAAGAAGACGATCAAGCCCAATACCTTCGCGCAGATCGACACCATGACTGCTGTGCAGTTCGCGGAAATAATTGCTGGTTTCTGGGGCCGCAACGCGTTGCAAAATG
>JAGSGK010000204.1 GCA_023955215.1 Paracoccaceae bacterium | reverse complement strand
GCGTTAAGAAATCGCTGCTTTGGGAACGTAACGTTGACCAAGGGCGATAATCTGTATGAGCCGGTTGGCGCAGGGTCAGCCGCTCTGTTTCGATCCGTATTTTACGATTACCCAACAACATCAGCTAAGGCGCCGTGCCTGAACTGCGTCCAAAGTTGGTCCGCTATCAACTGGTCCATACATCGCCAATGCAACCGGTGCTGTAGACGCCATTTTCTCAGCGAAATCACGTACATCACCAGTCGTAACGGCATCGATCATAGAAACAGTTTCTTCCAGCGCAGGAATGCGATCCCAGATCTGGATTAAGCGCGCCAAACGTTCTGCACGATTAGATGAGCTTTCTAATCCCATCAACAATCCAGCTTTCATTTGGGCACGTGCACGGGCCACTTCGGCTGGGCTCATGTCTGTTGCTGCACGCTTCATTTCATCAATCGTGATCTCGGCCAATTCACCAAGTTGTTCACCGCTGGTGCCCGCATAAATGGTGGTCATTCCGGTGTCAGCATGCGCGCCAGCTTGGGCAAAGATCGTATAGCAAAGGCCACGTTTTTCACGCACCTCTTGGAACAGGCGACTGGACATGCCGCCCCCAAGTGCACTTGCGTAAATTTGCGCCACGTAAATGTCGTCTGCACGATAGCCCGGGCTTTCAAAGCCAAGGGCGAAATGTGCCTGTTCCAACGATTTGTTCTGACGGAAATCCCCACCAACAAATTTTGCTGGAGCGAGGTCAAATTTGGGCGTTGGCGTCATGTGGCCAAACAATTCTTCGGCCATCTTAACAAGCGCGTCATGATCGACGGAACCTGCCGCAGACAGGATCATTTGTTCTGGACCATAGTGTTGGCCCACAAACTTGCGAAGATCGGCCTGAGAGAACGCGGAAACACGTTCTGTTGGGCCAAGGATCGTACGCCCCATTGGATGATCCGGATACGCAGTTTCTTGCAACCAATCAAAGATCACATCGTCTGGCGTATCCAAGGCTTGGCCGATTTCTTGCAAAATCACACCACGCTCGATTTCAATCTCATCTTCGTCAAAGACAGGGTTCAGCAAGATGTCTGCAATAACATCCAACGCCAAAGGGACATCGTTTTCCAAGACACGCGCATAATAGGCAGTGACTTCACGACTGGTGTAAGCATTAAGATAGCCGCCAACGTCTTCAATGGACTCAGCTATTTGCAACGCATTGCGTCGCTTTGTGCCTTTGAACGCCATATGCTCAAGGAAGTGCGCAATACCATTTTGGTCTGCTGCCTCGTGGCGTGCACCCGCCCCAACCCAGATACCTATCGATGCGGATGCAAGGCCTGGCATATGTTCAGTGACGATGCGAAATCCGTTGGACAGGCGGTGTTGTTGCAAGCTCACTGGCGGATATTTCCTTTGATATGGTCTTTGAGCGCATCCAAATTATTTGCGATGCGGGTCACGCGTTCGTCGCGTTCGTAAAGGTCAGCCATACGTGCAGGCAGTGGTGGACGGATGCCACTGGCGGCTTCTACTGCATCTGGGAACTTTGCGGGATGCGCTGTTGCCAATGTGATCATAGGTGTTTCGCTGGCCGGTTGATCGTTGGCCACTTTGACGCCGATAGCTGAGTGAGGGCACAACAATTCGCCAGACGTTTTCAATGTCTCTGTGATGGTGCTGCTTGTCTCTTCTTCAGATGCGCGACCTGAAACAAAGTGGCTTTGCAGAACTTCCATTGCGCCTTGGCTCACGTCAAAGCCACCTTGCTTAAGTTCGTCCATCAATTGGGAAACTGCGTTTCCATCACGGTCATATGCATCGAACAATGCACGCTCAAAGTTAGAGCTTACTTGGATATCCATAGACGGGCTGATGGATGGCGATGTTTCACCCTTGTGGTAGCCTTGGCCACTCAAACAGCGGTGCAAAATATCGTTCTGGTTTGTTGCCACGACCAAACGATCAATCGGTAGCCCCATACGCTTAGCGATGTAGCCTGCAAAGATGTCACCAAAGTTACCTGTTGGAACGGTAAAGCTTACTTTTCGATCAGGTGCGCCGACAGAAACAGCCGAGCTAAAGTAATATACAACCTGCGCCAAAACACGTGCCCAGTTGATTGAATTCACACCAGCCAAACGGACGCCATCACGGAATTCGAAATCATTGAACATGTCTTTAAGGCGGGCTTGGCAATCGTCAAAATCACCATCCATGGCAAGCGCATGAACATTGGACTCAGATGGTGTTGTCATCTGGCGGCGCTGCACTTCGGAAATGCGGCCATGGGGGTACATGATGAATACGTCGACATTATCAAGACCGCGGAACGCTTCAATCGCAGCAGAACCAGTATCGCCAGACGTTGCCCCCACGATCGTGACACGCTCATTGCGGCGCGACAAAGCGGTTTGGAACAGCTGGCCGATCAATTGCATAGCAAAGTCTTTGAACGCCAGCGTTGGACCATGGAAAAGCTCTAGAAGGTAGTGACCATGATCCAGCTGGACCAACGGCGCGCGCGCGGCGTGACCAAAGCCTTTGTAGGCACGTTCGATGATACCTTGGAAATCGTCGTCCGAGAATGTGTCGCCCACGAATGGCCGCATGACTTGAAACGCGATCTCTTCATAGGACTTACCAGCCATCGCCTTGATGTCATTGCTGCTGAGCTGCGGGATGGTTTCTGGCACGTATAGGCCACCATCGCGGGCAAGGCCCGTTAGCATTGCGTCTTCGAATGTGAGTTCTGGGGCTTGTCCCCGTGTCGAGATATATTTCACGTATGCGTACTCTGATCAGGTTTCAGTTTTGCTGCGGCGTGACCACAACAGGAAATAGGCAGTCATTGCTGTCCAAATAAAGGCCAACAAGAACCATGTAATTGCGTATTGCAGATGATCGTTCGGAATGCGGCTGGTGTCTACGGGCAAAGGCGATACGCCGTCGTTTGCTGCCGTCGTGTCACGCAGAACAATCAATATAGGTTCGGTGCTTAGGGTTGCGGCCATAAGCGGCACATCCCGTGCGAACCAGATGTTTTTCTCAATGTCAGGTGCAGGTGTATAGCCATCGGTTTCTTGGGGCCAATGAAGGTTACCCGTCACAACCGTTTGCACCTGCAACAGTGACGGTTCCGGCAATGGGTCGTTGACCGAGATGAAACCACGGTCGACCAAGATCGTGCGCCCCTCAACCATGAAAGGGCTGATAAGGCGGTAGCCGGCACCAACCGTTTTTTGGGAAACCAACACACGCAAGACTTCAGGCTTCATGAAGCCCTCAACGCTAACAGATAGGTATTTGTCTTCGATGGAATCAAGAGTTGCAGGCAAGGCAACAGGTGCCTCAACAATCCGTCCTTCAATCTGTTCAATGATCTCTTGTTTCCACGTCAGGCGTTGGATCTGCCAAGTGCCCAAGCTGACCATTACAGCAAAGCCGCCCAGTCCGAAAAATACAAAGAAGATTATACGTTTCATAACGCCCTCGTCGGGGAAAAGAAAAAGGCGCATGAGATGTCCCATGCGCCTTGTTGTATTAGGTATTTAGCGCCGATGTGCAACCGGCACTGTCAGGCTTAGATGCCCCACATGTAGACTGCGAAGAATAGGAACAACCAAACCACATCCACGAAGTGCCAGTACCAAGCAGCGGCTTCAAAGCCCAAGTGCTGTTCTGGTGTGAAGTGACCTTTGATTGCGCGGATCAAGCAGACGGTCAAAAAGATTGTACCGATCAATACGTGGAAGCCGTGGAAGCCTGTTGCCATAAAGAAGTTAGAGTAAAACTCATCGCCACCGAAAACCCAACCTTCGTGAAGAAGGTGCGCGTATTCGTATGCTTGAAGTGCTGTAAACGCGACGCCCAAGATGATTGATAGGGTGAGGCCCATGATCAAATCTTTGCGGTTGTTTTCGTGAACGAGTGCGTGGTGGGCCCAAGTTACGGCACAGCCAGATAGCAACAAGATTAACGTGTTGATTAGTGGTAAGTGCAATGCATCAACCGGATAAATCTCTGGAGCCACATATTCAGAACCAAAGTAATCTTCCATTGGGTAGATTGCGTGTTTGAAGAAAGACCAGAACCATGCTGCGAAGAACATAACTTCGGATGTGATGAACAAGATCACGCCATAACGCAGGCCGATTTGAACAACTGTTGTGTGATCACCAACGTGTGATTCTTCGACAACGCGAGACCACCATGTGAACATGACGTAAAGAACAGCAACAAAGCCGATCAAGAACATCCAAGGGCCTGAATCATGCATCCAAAGTACGGCACCAAACAGCATAAAGAAGGCAGCAACAGCGCCCAGCAATGGTTCAATGGATGGTGGTAGGATGTGATAGTCGTGGTTCTTTGCGTGGGCCATGAAGCGTCCCCTAGTTCAAGGTTGTGTCTGTGACTGCGTCTAGGGCTGCGAAGCCTTCGGGCAAATCAATTTCGTAGAATGTATAGCTAAGTGTGATGGTGTGCACGTATTTTGCGTCACGATCCGTCACAATTTCCGGGTCTACATAAAAGCTTACAGGCATCATAACGGTTTCACCCGGTTGCAATACCTGCTCTTCAAAGCAGAAGCAGTCAATTTTGTTAAAGAAATAACCAGCTTGGTACGGTGTGACGTTATAGCTGGCTTGTCCGGCAATAGGGCGATCTGTCGGGTTGTGTGCCTCGTAAAAAGCCAAGCCCGTCTCACCAATGCGTATTTCCATCTCGTGGACTTCAGGTTTGAAGTCCCAATCCATATCGCTGTGCAGCGAGGCGTCAAAACGAACCTTGATGGTTTGTTCTAGCACATCGTCGGGCGCGACAGTCGAAATGCCGGTTGTGCCACCAAAGCCAGTAACGCGGCAGAACCAATCGTAAAACGGCACAGAAGCCCATGCCAGACCGCCCATCAAAACGACAAGCGACACTGTTTGTGCAACTGTTTTTTGTGGTCCGGTCAACTTTTTCACTGGCTGATCTCGTTCGCTTTGGGCAATTCAAAATCGCCGCTGGTGATTTTTGTAAAAGTCAGCGCCAAAACTAGCACTACAAAAGCACCCAACATCAGGCCAACACCAACATTGCGACCTTTGCGACGCTGATGAATTTCGTGTTCAACTTTAAGAGCCATTACCAGCCACCCAATCCCCAAGGACGCAACAGCGCCTCGGCCAAAATCGCACCAAAGTGCAAGAACAAATAAAGCAGTGAAAGTTTAAAGAACTTACGTTCGACGGCATAGTCATCAACCTCTGACGCAACTTCGTCGCGGTTCCAAATATCGTATGCACCCTTGAGGAAAAGCGTGTTCAAGACCAATGCCGCCACCAAGTACACAGGGCCACCGATGCTGGTAAAGCCCGTGCCCACAGCCAAGGCGAACAATACAACTGTATACCCCAAAATGTGGCGGCGTGTGCTTGGCCGGCCATGCGTTACCGTCAACATTGGGATACCTGCATCATCATAGTCAGAGCGCATAAACAATGCCAAAGCCCAAAAATGCGGAGGTGTCCAAATGAAGATCAATGCGAACATTAACCAACCCTCGATCGACATAGATCCAGTCGCAACAACCCAACCGATCAACGGAGGAAACGCACCAGCCGCACCACCGATAACGATGTTTTGCGGTGTCGAGCGTTTCAGCCACATGGTGTAAACCACGGCGTAAAAGAAGATTGTGAAAGCCAACAGGCCAGCAGCTAGCAAGTTAGCAGATAGCGCCAGCATCATCACGGCCATCCCAGAAAGTGCCGCACCGAGGTACAATGCTTCGCCAGCTTGAACCTTGCCTGCAGGAATCGGCCGTTTGACCGTCCGCTTCATGATCATATCGATGTCTGCATCCCACCACATGTTCAGTGCG
>JAGSGK010000253.1 GCA_023955215.1 Paracoccaceae bacterium | reverse complement strand
TGGCGCAATGAATTTCTGTCGATCTTCCCAAATGCGATTTCTGTGAAAGTGGTCGATGGGCCGAATGCGTCCAAGGGCTGGCCAATATTGAACACCCTGATTTTGAGCTTGTTTGCGGCCGTCAGCTATTTCATCTTTGTTCGCTGGCGTCGGTTCCGCATGGCGTGGATCAATCCAACACTTGAAGAAATTCAAGACAACTGGGAGGCCACAGGCGATGCGGTTGAGGGTGGCCATAGCCGTCTAAAGGGCTGGCTGAATTCATGGCGCGCTAAGTAGGCAAAGGTAAGTCGGAGAAGATGTAATCTGCTTCAACAATTTTATGTGCATCTTCTTCTGAAATAGACAAGAAATCCGCCAACTCAGTGGTGTTCTCTTCAGTGCTGGATGACTCACGCATGCGATGCAGATTTTCAAATCCTGCGTCGCGCATTTCATTGCTTTCGAGATTCATGTCGTTGCGAATTGCAGGCAATAAAAGTGCGAACGTTTTGTTTGACGTATGATCCCCTTCTAACCCAATTCGTCCACTGTTTCCTATTGTTTGCGCGTGATACCATTCGGTTCTGCCGTCCAATGGACCCAGACATTCACTGGTCAGAAATATTCGGTCACGTCAGCACGTTTATCGTGAATGGTGGCCAATATGACAAAATTATTTGGACGGAAAATTTCAATGAAGGCATGGCGGATGTGTTGCCCATTATAAAAACGCCGCATGCTGTGGACCTTGAAGCGATTCCGCGTTTTAACGAAAGCGACGAGCACGGACCAAAACGTGCGCATCCAGTCGAATATTACTTTGGCGATCTGCCGATGTACTTGGTCTATGAAATTTTTAAACTTGATTTAGAAGTCTTCAAATATGATTTTAAAGATCCGTCAAACAAAATGCCAATCGGTTAAATCGATCTAGGCGAAATTCACAAAAAATTAGGTGACTAAAGTTGAATGGCCCTGCGGGGCCATTCTTTATTCTGACGATGCTTTGATATGACTTTGACAATCCGCTGCGCGGTAGCTGCGCTGCCTTTGCGCGACGGGTGCACCATGTCAGTCCATGAAATGACCTGTCCCCGCACGGCACAACATCAGCAATCGAAACGAACCAAACACCGTTGTCACGCTTGACCATACGGGCAAGGATTGCGTTTAATTCACCCCCCTCGTCGTGGCAAGACTCAATCGTGGAAGACGCTCAGGGGATCGTAAATACTCTGAATAAACCATACGGGCGTTAGATTTTCGCAACTTCGCGACCAACCGCGGGATCGCGCCTTTGGTACCGATTTGTTCTGTGCTTTGTGGGTGGCGAAAAATGAATCACCCATGGCAAGAATACGTGGCCCATTTTGGGCTGATGCAGTTGAAGCCGTGATGCAAAAGGTAATCGCAAGAACATTTAAAAAGCATGTTATGTAGAAAACTATAAACTCTTAAAATTTATGTGCATAAACTCCCACAGTCTGCGCGGTGGAACAAGCAACGATAGCTTGCCTTCTCTTGCACCCTTGCGCTGTAAGCCCTACATCCCTTTTGATGGTACAGAATAAGAAATCAGACCCTAATTACAAAGTGATCGCTGAGAATCGGCGCGCGCGCTTTGATTATGCAATCGACGATGACATCGAATGCGGTGTGATCCTTGAAGGGTCCGAAGTAAAATCTATGCGCATAGGTGGCACAAATATTGCTGAAAGTTATGCCGCGGTTGAACACAACGAACTGTGGTTGGTAAACTCTTATATCGCGCCATATGAAGGGGCTAAAACCTTCAAACACGAAGTGCGCCGCCGTCGTAAGTTGCTGGTGTCTAAAAAAGAGTTATCGAATTTGTGGAACGCGACCCAGCGCAAAGGTATGACCTTGGTGCCTATTGTGATGTACTTTAATCACAAAGGGTTCGCGAAGATTAAACTTGGCGTGGCCAAGGGTAAGCAGAACCACGACAAGCGCGCGACCGAAGCAAAGCGCGATTGGTCCCGTCAAAAAGCACGCCTTATGAAAGATCACGGCTGACCCTTCTTTGCGTCATTTTTTGTCGAAAAACGGCGATAAAAGAGTTGTTTTAGGTATGAATTCTCCATGACTGCCTTTTGGTGATCAGCGTAAAGTTCCACTGCTACTTAGCTTTGGGGTGAGTTGAGAGTATTCAGTAATTATAGCCCCTCGCTGGAGGGATGTATTATGGAACTTATTATTGGAATTTTGTCTGGAGCTGCTGGCGGGGGCCTAGGTGGCACGATCCTTAGCGCAATTGGTGCTCCTGATTTGGCAGAGGTCGCTGGCGGCGGTGTTGGCGGTGGTGCAGTGCTTGCCCTCGTCGGCGTTGTTCGCAACATGATTGGTAAATAAGCTTTACGCTTAAGGAAAGGTTGGGCACCGCCTCGTAGTCCGACCTGGACACACAGACTTGCCACATACTTCCCATAGCGTTAGGCAGTGATGCATTCACGCAGGGAAGAGAATCTGATGGCTGATGATCCCAAAACACTAGTTTCAACTGACTGGCTTGCTGTGCACATGAAAGATCCGGATTTACGGATCTTGGATGCGTCGACTTATTTGCCAGGTATCGACCGCGATGGTCGCACAGAATATGACGCGGCTCACATTCCAGGTGCCCGCTTCTTTGACATCGATGACGTGAGCGATGGCCGCTCCGATCTTCCGCATATGGTACCCCCAATTGAGAAATTCATGTCCCGCGTGCGCGCGATGGGCGTTGGCGACGGACACCAGATTGTTGTCTATGATGGGTCTGGCCTGTTTTCTGCTGCACGTGTGTGGTGGTTGTTCCGCCTTATGGGGCAAGACAATATTGCGGTGCTTGATGGCGGATTGCCAAAGTGGATCGCAGAGGGACGCGAGGTCGAAGATTTGGCCCCTGTCATTCGTGACCGTCACATGACCGTGCGTTTCCAAAATCAAATGGTGCGTGACGTGACCCAAGTGTCTTCAGCGTCCAAATTGGGCACCTCTCAGATCGTTGACGCCCGCGCCGCTGCACGGTTCCGTGGCGAAGCACCAGAACCACGTGAAGGGCTGCGTTCGGGGCATATCCCCAATTCACGCAACGTGCCGTTCACTGACCTGCTTAACGATGACAAAACAATGAAAACTCCGGATCAAACCCGCGCAATCTTTGTAAGCGCTGGCGTTGATCTGAAAAAACCAATCGTCACCACCTGCGGGTCCGGCGTTACCGCCGCCGTATTGGGATTGGCGCTGGAACGTATGGGCCACGATATGTGGTCGCTATATGATGGATCTTGGACCGAGTGGGGGATGTTTCCCACCGTGCCCGTGGCAACTGGAGAAGCCTGATGTTCGAAACACTACAACCGCAACCTGCTGATAAAATTCTAGCGCTTATGGCGCAGTATCGCGCAGACCCACGTGAGACCAAAATTGATCTTGGCGTTGGTGTCTATAAGGATGCAACGGGCCTGACGCCTGTGATGCGTGCGATCAAAACGGCAGAACACAAACTGTGGGAAGACCAAGACAGCAAAGCCTATGTTGGCCTTGCAGGCGACCCTGCGTTTGGCGATGCGATGATCAAACTGGTTCTGGGCGATGCCGTTGCACGCGACACGATTTCTGCTGCGGCAACGCCGGGCGGAACAGGTGCTGTGCGCCAAGCGTTTGAATTGATCCAAATGGCGCGCCCAGATGCGCGCGTTTTCGTGTCTAATCCAACATGGCCAAACCACCTGTCCATCCTGAAATATCTTGAGATGGACATGGTCCCATATCGCTATTTCGACGATGAAACACGCGGTGTTGATTTCGACGGCATGATTGCTGATCTGAAAACAGCCAAAGTGGGCGACGTTGTTCTGCTTCACGGCTGCTGCCACAACCCGACAGGTGCAAACCTGAACGCGGCGCAGTGGGAAGAAGTGATTGCGGTTCTCAAATCAACGGGCGCAACTCCGATGATCGATATCGCATACCAAGGTTTCGGTGACGGTCTTGAAGAAGATGCGGCAGCAACACGCACAGTGACCGCAGCCATGCCAGAGACAATCATCGCAGCCAGCTGTTCCAAAAACTTTGGCATCTACCGCGAACGTACCGGCATTTTGATGGTTGTGTCTCAAGACACATCTGCCAAAGGCTTGAACCAAGCGACTTTGGCGTTCCTGAACCGCCAGAACTTTAGCTTTCCGCCAGATCACGGTGCACGCATCGTAACGATGATCTTGAACGACGACGCAATGCGCGCCGATTGGATGGCTGAACTCGAAGACATCCGCACTTCAATGTTGGGTCTGCGCAGCGACTTGGCTGCTGAGCTTCAGCGCTTGTCCGGCTCTGATCGGTTTGGCTTCCTTGCACAGCACCGTGGCATGTTCTCGCGCCTTGGCACCACACCAGAGATGGTGGAAAAACTGCGCGTAGATGCAGGCA
This sequence comes from Paracoccaceae bacterium, assembly GCA_023955215.1. Taxonomy (GTDB): domain Bacteria; phylum Pseudomonadota; class Alphaproteobacteria; order Rhodobacterales; family Rhodobacteraceae; genus Ascidiaceihabitans. The sequence goes on along the minus strand of JAGSGK010000253.1, from coordinate 255 downwards.
TCTACATGATTGGCGACAGCCGCATGAACATCGCAGGCCTAAACGCAAAAACCATCCCGATCTTGGCCAAAGCCATCATCTACGCTGGCATCTAAACATAGGTCGGGGTTCACCCCGCCAACGCAAAATAAAAGCAGCGCCTGATCTTAACGGATCGGGCGCTGTTTGTTTTTGAGGTGTGAACATAACTTCGTTACCCCATCACGCCCGCGTCGCTCTGCGATTAAGATAAGCGTACCGCAACAGCACTGATCC
>JAGSGK010000222.1 GCA_023955215.1 Paracoccaceae bacterium | reverse complement strand
GCCAGCGCAACGACATCGTGACTTTCCTTGAGGCGAACAATTTGGTGGAGCTGATTATATCTGCAAAGGGGCGCGATGTGGCGGCTATTTTGCAGCAGAAGATGGATTTCATCGTTGCAGATACGGCGGCGGGTTTGGGGGCGGAGATCGGCGCGCCTGATCGGCGTAAATTGCGCCAGTTGGCGCGGCAAAATGCCAAGGATTTACTGCGGAATAAAATGGTTTGTACAAGCTGTGGCTGTGGGCGCAGGGGCAGGGCGATTGGCCGCGCATTACGGCGAATGATCCTGCGTAATTTTACACGCTGCGCGCATCCGATCACGCCGATAAAGATTTGGTGAATATGATGTTGGCGGAGTTGGCGCCCCTTGATGTGCGCCAATTGTTTATCTGCCATAAGGAAGCGTTCTATCGCACCTACGCGGGTTGTTCGGATGAAAAGAAAGAACATGTGGCGCAATACCTTGCGAATGAATATATGGTGGATAAGGCAGGTGCGCGTGAAGAGCTGTTTGGGCATGAGCCAGCGATGGAAGAGGTCGAGCGTTCAAAAGGTGCAGTGAAGCGCAAAAGCGTTGGCAGGCCTTGGGGTGACGACGGCGATGACATCGTTAAACGGGTTGGCCCTTGGGGCGCGGTAAGGAGGTAGATAGATGTTTGGATGGTTAAGATTAGCGGTGATTGGGTTGTTTTTCCTGACAATCGTATACATCTGTTTGTCATGGTATTCGCGATCTGTACGGCGTGAAAAGCTGGAAAAACAGTTTGATGCAAGCAAAGAGCAGCAAGGCCCGCGTGAGCAGTTTATTGACGGCGGGTTGAAAGCCTATGAAGGATCGTTAAGGGCCAAGTTGATTTGGGGGGTTTATGTGATCCCGATTATCTTGGTTGTTGTGATGATTTATGTGGCTAATTTTATGTGAGGATTTGACTATGCGTTGGATCAAATGGATATTTCTAGCCATTGTGGCGTTGCTGATTTTTTCGGTGTTTCATTACACATTGCCGCAGCGCGATATTGTGCGGGTGACAGGGACCGAGATTATTCGCGCGGACTTTTCGGGGTGGAACCGAATTTTCTATGCGCAGGCTGATAGCGGGAATGAGGAAGCGGTGAGCCGCGATTTGCGCCTGATCAACTCGTCTTATCCTGAGGGCGGCATTATGGTGTTCCGCAACGAGGACACTGGGTTTGGTTGGCCCTGGTATTTCAAGTTGGATAGTTCGAATTTGCATGCGGAAGTGGCAGATAAAATTTCTACGCGGGACGATCCGATCTGGGTTGTGATTACGCATTATGGCTGGCGCAATGAATTCATGTCGATCTATCCAAATGCGGTGGGTGTGCGCGAAGTTTCTGGGCCAGACGTGCGTATTATTCCGTGGGTGAATATCATTATCTACGTCATTTTGGCGTTCTTGCTGTTAGGAGCTTTTCGTTTGCTGCAACGGTTTAAACGGCGCAAGATTGATCCTGTTTTAGGGCGGATGGAAGAGAAATGGGACAGTGTTGAGGCGCGGGCATCCGATGTTTCTGATAGTGCCGGTGCGGCCAAAGGTGGTGTGATCGCGTGGTTTAAGAGCTGGTTTGGCTAGGCGTGAAATAGGATTGGGGCGCTGCCCCAAACCCCGAGATATTTTTGGCCAAAAGAAGTTGGGTAGAAAGTGTTTAGCGCGGGCGTGAGTTGTATCTGTGGGGCTAGGTGTATCATGGCGCTGCCCGCCGCAGGACGTTACGTATCTAGAGTGGTTTTCTGCTGCGAAGAGCGCCGCGTAGATATGATGTGACCAGCAAAAACGAAGGCGAATTTCTTGAACATCGCGCTAGCCCATTCAAATTCGGTGGCGGGTTAAGAGGATGTTGGGTTTGGCTGGCATTTCCATCTGTAATAGGGCAAAACGTTTTGGAATAATTCCACGCGAGGGCAGACCTATGATTCCGTATCGTTCTAGAACTTCTACACATGGCCGTAACATGGCGGGGGCCCGTGGGCTTTGGCGTGCGACCGGCATGACGGACAGCGATTTTGGCAAGCCGATCATCGCGGTTGTGAATTCATTTACGCAGTTTGTTCCGGGCCACGTGCACCTGAAAGATCTGGGTGGCTTGGTTGCTGAGGAAATCGCGAAAGCGGGTGGCGTTGCTAAGGAATTTAACACCATTGCGGTGGATGATGGGATTGCGATGGGGCACGACGGGATGTTGTATTCCCTGCCGAGCCGCGAAGTGATTGCGGATAGTGTGGAATACATGGTGAACGCGCATTGTGCGGATGCGATGGTGTGCATTTCCAACTGTGATAAAATTACGCCCGGTATGATGATGGCGGCGCTGCGTTTGGATATCCCTGTTGTGTTTGTTTCTGGCGGCCCGATGGAGGCTGGAAAGGTCGATATTGATGGGGATTTGCGCGCGGTTGATCTGGTGGATGCCATGATGGAAGCGGCCAACCCTGATCGTACCGAAGAAGAAGTTTTGGCGATTGAAGAGAGTGCTTGCCCGACCTGTGGGTCGTGTTCGGGCATGTTTACGGCCAATTCGATGAACTGTTTGGCCGAGGCGTTGGGGCTGGCATTGCCGGGCAATGGATCGACTTTGGCGACGCATTCGGATCGTGAAATGTTGTTTCGTGAGGCAGGACGTTTGATTGTGGATTTGACGAAGGATTACTACGTCAATGGCAATAAGGCCGTGTCTGCGCGTGGGATTGCGACGAAAGCGGCGTTTGAAAATGCGATGCGCATGGACATTACGATGGGCGGATCGACGAATACGATCTTGCATTTGTTGGCGATGGCGCAAGAGGCCGAAGTTGATTTTACTGTGGATGATATTGATCGCCTTAGCCGTTCAACGCCTTGTTTGTGTAAGGTTGCGCCTGCGGTTTTGAATGTTCACATGGAAGATGTGCATCGTGCGGGCGGAATTTTTGCGCTGCTGGGTGAAATGAACCGTGCTGGATTGTTGGATACCTCTGCGGCCACTATTCATGCGCCGACCTTGGGCGATGCGATTGCGAAATGGGATGTGCGCACATCGAACGACCAAGCTGTGCATGAACTGTTTTTAGCAGCCCCTGGTGGGGTGCGCACGGTCGAGGCGTTTTCGCAGTCTCGTCGGTATAAAGAGCTGGATTTGGACCGCGAATACGGTGTGATCCGTGAGTTGAAACATGCCCATTCACTGGAAGGTGGGTTGGCTGTTTTGTTCGGGAATATTTCGCAGGAAGGCTGTGTTGTTAAGACGGCTGGTGTTGATGATAGTATCCTGAAATTCAATGGTCGCGCAGTGATATGCGAGAGTCAAGACGAAGCCTGTAAGCGTATTTTGGGTAAAGAAGTGGTGGAAGGCGACGTGGTTGTCATCCGTTATGAAGGGCCACGCGGTGGACCGGGGATGCAAGAAATGCTGTACCCGACTACCTATCTGAAATCTATGAAACTGGGCAAGGCTTGTGCGTTGATCACCGATGGTCGCTTTAGCGGCGGGACGTCTGGATTGTCGATTGGGCATGTTTCACCCGAGGCCGCAGAGGGCGGTAATATCGCGTTGATCGAGGAAGGCGATATCATCGAGATTGATATTCCGAACCGTGTGATGAATGTGAAGTTGACGGACGAAGAACTGGTAACACGTCGTGCGGCGATGGACGCGCGGGAAAACCCTTGGGCGCCAAGTGAACCACGGTCGCGTAAAGTTAGCAAAGCGTTGCGGGTGTATGCAGCACATGTTGGGAATGCGTCACAAGGGGCGGTTCGGCTGGAGCCTTGAACGCACTCTATAGGCTCTGGCGTTCGGTTTTTGTATCATTGTTGTGATGATAATTGCCGTAATAGTCGCGCTGTTCGCCTTTGTCGATTTGGGGCCAAAGGGAGAGCTTCGCGATGCCTCGCGAAATTTGGTCCGAGGGAAAGAGATTGTTCCAATCCTGCGCGGACAAACGTGTTCAGTTGTTCAAGGTGGATCTAAGGAATTTTTCTGTTCGTTTGAGTTTCCGTTCAGAAGTGACGAAGCGAGAATTTTGTATGATGATTACGTACTTGAGCTGAAAGTCTCTCACTCCGGGAATGAATATGTGGAGTGGTCAGAAGGGGTGCCTTTGAACCATCCAGATAGCTATGAACAGACGATCTTTGACCACTACAAAGGGGCACAGTTTTTTGTGGCACTGAAGGACAAAGGTACGTTGCAGAATACTTATGTTTTTGTACGACTTCCTGCGAACTAATCAGCTGTGGCGACCTGATCACGTAGGGTGCTGAGCACTTTTACCAAATTTTCCAACATCGGCAGATCGAAGCCTGTGCTTTCGATCACGCAGCGGGTGACAGCGTTGCTGTGTTTTTGCAAGGCGCGCCCTGATGACGTGAGGCTGATGATGACTTTGCGTTCGTCTTTGGGATTTCGGGTGCGCGTGACGTGGCCGAGGGCTTCCAAACGTTTCAGAAGCGGAGTCAATGTGTTGGTTTGCATCTGTAGTTTTGTTGAAAGGGAGCCGACGCTTTGATCGTCGTTTTCCCATAAGAACATAAGAGTGATCCATTGCGGGTATGTCAGGCCGAGGTCTTTGAGAAGGGGCACATAGGCACGATTGATTGCATGGCTTGCAGTGTAAAGCGCAAAGCAGATCATTGTGTCTGGCTGGGTCGGGAGTTGGGTATCCTCAAGCATGGAAAGGGTTCATCCGTTTCTATCGTGTAAGATATAATATACTTAAAGGAATCGCAAAAGGGTGATTTAAAAATCGTACACGTTACAGTCGTATACGATTTATCTTATAAGAAATCTATGCCTTGGTTACCTAGCTTGAAAACAGAAACACCAGAAGAGGGCTATGCATTGGCCATAAAGCTGTCGCGCATGGTGGTAAAGATGACCCAGCCTGATGAAGCAGCGCGCGAACGCATGCGTCCTGAATATGCCAATGATGCGGCGAACCTGACGCAAGTTTCTTTGGTCGTTGCGACAAATTTTTTAGACTGTGGAGCTGGCTAACAATCACTGGGTTTGATTTAGGTATTTAGAGAACATTAAAGGGCGCGGCAGAGTTCAATCTGACGCGCCCTTTTGAATTTAGGTGGGGTGTTTACCCAAAATTCTTAGACTGCTGGCATGCCTTGTTCGATAATGTTGGCCCAGAGGGAGCAGCCTGCGGGGATGGCTTCGTCGTTGAAGTTGTATTCAGGGTGATGGACCATCGCGCCTTCGCCGTTGCCGCATAGGATGTAGGCACCGGGGCGGGCTTCGAGCATGAAGGCGAAGTCTTCGCCGCCCATTGTTTGTTCCATATCGTCGTTGACGTTGTGATCACCGACGACAGTGCGTGCAACATTTGCCATGAATTCTGTTTGATCGTCATGGTTCACCATGACGGGGTAGTTGCGATCATAGGTGACTTTGGCAGTGGCCCCAAATGCAGCGGCGGTGTTTTCGGCAATGCGTTTGATTTGTTCTTCTGCGGTGTCGCGCATGGCGGGTGACAAGGTGCGTACGGT